>NZ_SZWJ01000009.1:0-85374 GCF_012184455.1 Caulobacter sp. SSI4214
CACGCCTTCAGCGGCGATGCCGCGTGAGGATGAAATCCCGTGACTCTAGATCGGCGCGCCCGCGTCCTCCACCGGCCCGAACACCCTCTGGAAGCTGGCCCTCAGGGCCGCGTCGGCCTCGTCCATCGTCACGGGCAGGCCCAGGTCCACCAGGCTGGTCACGCCATGCTCGGTCTGGCCACAGGGCACGATGCCGGAGAAGTGGCCAAGGTCCGGCTCCACGTTCAGGCTGATCCCGTGGAAGCTGACCCACTTGCGCAGCTTCACGCCGATCGCCGCGATCTTGTCCTCGCGGCTCCAGCCCGCGCCCTTGCGCTCGACCCAGACGCCGACGCGGCCGTCGCGCAGCTCGCCGGTGACGTTGAAGGCGGCCAGGGCGTCGATGATCCAGGCCTCCAGGGCCGCGACGAAGGCGCGCACGTCGCGGCCGCGCTTCGTCAGGTCCAGCATCACATAGGCCACGCGCTGGCCGGGGCCGTGATAGGTGAACTGGCCGCCGCGCCCGCTTTCGAACACCGGAAAGCGGTCCGGCTCGATCAGGTCCGAGGCCTTGGCCGAGACGCCGGCCGTATAGAGCGGCGGGTGCTCCAGAAGCCAGATCAGCTCGCCCGCCGTTCCGTCGGCGATGGCGGCGGCCCGGGCCTCCATGGCGGCAACGGCTGCCGGGTAGGGGACGTAGTCGGTCGAAACCGCCCACGCCACCGGCGCGGCGTCTTCGCGCCCCATGATCGGAAGCCCAATATTTTCAGCGCTTAACGGGAGAGCAAGCATGTGGCCCTAATCTTGCGATCGAAACACGGCGACTGGTCGGTCGCGCGCGTTTCAGTTTCAGGGACCTTACTTCGTGAGCCAGGTCAACGCCGTCAATGTCGAGATCTCCGTCCTGCTGGGGCGCTCGATCCTCCCCATGCAGCAACTGCTGCGCATGGGCCGCGGCGCGGTGATCCCGCTGGACGCCAAGACCAATGACGAGGTCTGGATCCTGGCCAACAACCACCCGATCGCCCGCGGCGAGATCCAGATCAGCGACGACCGCATCGCCATCCAGGTCACCCGGGCGGCCGACGTCTATGACTACATGGCGGGCGGGGCGTAATTCGCCGCGGCGGGTAAGTTCGCGATCGGCGAACTTCCGACTTCCCAAAGCCGATTCAGTTTGCTACCTGCCGCCCCTCACCACGAGCGGTCGTGGCGGAATTGGTAGACGCGCAGCGTTGAGGTCGCTGTGGGGCAACCCGTGGAAGTTCGAGTCTTCTCGACCGCACCAAGGTGAAAAGAAATAGAGCGCTCCCGGGGTTTTCGACTCGTCTGGGGCGCTCTAATCGTTTCTGGCCCCGGTTTCGCGCCCTGATTTCGCGTTCGGGGCCGCCTCACCGGACCACGGCGACGAACCCAACGCTCCAAGAGCTCAGGAGGCCCCCATGACCCGGGACACCGCCGAACTGACCAAAGAGGCGCTGGACGACATTCCGCTGGCCAAGACCGAGACGCCCGAGGAGCTGGAAGACCTGGCCCTGGGCGACGACTACGCCCTCAATCCCGACTATGTCGACATGGTGATCGACGCCGTCGACAGCGGCGACCTGAAGCGCCTGCGCGAGCTGGTGACGGCGCTGGAGCCGGCCGACGTCGCCGACCTGATGGGCTTCCTGACCGCCGACTACCGCGAGGACGTGATCCCGCTGCTCGACCCCGAGGCGCTGGGCGAGATCATCTCGGAGATGGACGAGAACCTGCGCGAGGAAGTGCTGGAGGCCACGCCGTCGGTGACCCTGGCCCGAGCGCTGGAGGAACTGGACACCGACGACGCCGCCGACGTCATCGACGACCTGGACGAAACCAAGCGCTTCCAGGTGCTGGCCGCCATGGGCGAGACCGATCGCGCGGCCATCGAGACGACGCTGTCCTACGAGGACGAGACCGCCGGCCGCCTGATGCAGCGCGAGTTCCTGGCCGCGCCGGAATTCTGGACCGTCGGCCAGACGATCGATCACGTCCGTGACGCCGGCGACCAACTGCCCGAGCTGTTCTTCGACGTCTACGTGGTCGATCCGACCTTCAAGCCGGTGGGCGCGATCCCGATCAGCATCCTGCTGCGCAGCCGCCGCGAGACGCCGCTGGCCGAGCTGATGGAGGCGGCGACCGAAATCGATGTCGGCATGGACCAGGAAGAGGTCGCCTACATCTTCGACAAGTACCACCTGATCAGCGCGCCGGTCATCGATCCGGGCGGCCGTCTGGTGGGGCAGATCACCGTCGACGACATCGTCGAGGTCATCCGCGACGAGGCCCAGGAGGACATCCTGGCCCTGGCCGGCGTGTCCGACGCCGGCCGCGACGCCAGCGTTCAGGAGATCGTCCGTTCGCGGCTGCCTTGGCTGCTGCTCAATCTCGTGACCGAGACCATCGCCGTCTCGGCCATCGCCATCTTCCAGGACCAGATCGCCAAGCTGGTGGCCCTGGCCGTGCTGATGCCGATCGTCTCGTCTTTGGGCGGCAACGCCGGCACACAGACCCTGGCCGTGGCCGTCCGCGCCCTGGCGAGCAAGGAGCTGACCGCCGCCAACGCTCGCCGGATCATCGTGCGCGAGGTGCTGGTGGGCCTGATGAACGGGGTGGCGCTGGCCATCGTCATGGGCCTGGCGACGTTCCTATTCTACCACAATGGACGTCTGGCGATCACCGTGGGCGTGGCGCTGATCGTCAACATCTTCATCGCCGCGCTGGGCGGCATCCTGGCGCCGCTGGCCCTGGAGAAGATGGGACGCGACCCGGCCGTGTCCTCGTCGATCTTCGTGACCTTCCTGACGGACTTCATGGGCTTCCTGGCGGTGCTGCTGATCGCGGCGCTGCTGATGGGCTGAGCTTGAGCGGAGGGGCCTTTTCCGGGCCGCTTCGCTCGACGCGGGAAACTGGCGCCGACCTTGCGCCGAGACAGGCGAACGCATCCGCGTCTGTCTCAAACTGGGTCAAACTCCGCGATGAAACCGCGCCATCAGGTCACCCGGACGGCCGTCGATCTCATCAAGAGATTCGAGGGCTACCGTCAGAAGGCCGCGCAGCTGCCCGATGGGCGCTGGACGGTCGGCTATGGCCACACCCTGACCGCTCGCGAGGGCGCCTCGGTCTCGGAAAAGGACGCCGAGGCCCTGCTGCTGTACGACCTGATCTCGGTCGCCCACTCGGTCAACGAGCACACCTACGCGCCGCTGAACCAGAACCAGTTCGACGCCCTGGTCTGCTTCGCCTTCAATATCGGGCTCGACAACTTCCTGCGCTCGGGCGTGCTGCGCCGGATCAACGAAGGCTCGCTGCTGCAAGCCGCGTGCGCCATGGAGATGTGGCGCAAGGCCGATTTCGAGGGCGAGCGGATCGTCATCGACGCCCTGGTGCGCCGTCGCGCCGCCGAGAAGACCCTGTTCCTGACCCCAGCCAACGGCGAATGGGTGCCCGCGCCCAGCCCGGTGCTGCGGCCCAAGGTCGACTACGACGCCAGCTGCGCGGTGCCCAAGCAGACGCCTATGGCCGTCAGCACCCGCACCGAGGGCGACCGCGTCGTCGCCGAGCGCGAGGATGGCCTGCCGCTGAACGTCGTCGTCCCGGAAGAGGACGGCCCCACCGCCACGGAGCAGTCGGCCGCCGCCGTCAGCGCGCGCCTGGGCGCCATCCTGGCCGACGAGGAACCCGTCGCGGCGACCAAGCCCGCCGCGCGTCAGGACGATCTGGGCCTGCCGGAGCCACCGGCGCCGGTCCAGCCGGCCGCCGCCGAACCCGCGCCCACGCTTTTCGAGGAGGCGCCGCCGCCCCCCGTCGAGCCCGCGCCGACCCCGGTCGAGTTCACGCCGTTTCGCCTGACGCCGCCCCCGGCGGAAGAGGTCGAAAAGCCCGCTCCGGTCGAGGCCTTCGCGCCCGCGCCGGCGCCGAGCGAACCGACCCTGTTCTCCGGTCCGAGCCGCGGTCCGTCGGTCTTCAATCTCGACGGCTTCTCGACCAGCGACGACACGGTCGATCTTCGCCCGATGGACGTGCCCTTGGTCGAGGCCGAGCAGCCGCGCTTTGGCAACAACAGCCTGCTGATCAGCCTGGGCATTCTGGGTCTGGCGCTGTTTGGCGGCGGGGTGCTGTGGATCCTGACCGTCGCCGCCGGTTCGGACAGCAATGTGAAGCTGTTCGGCTATGGCGCCAGCATGGTCGGCGCCATCTGCTTCGTGGTCTCGGCCTACCTTCTGCTTCGCCGCCTCGCCGGTCCCGATAAGAGCGACGAAGAATAGTTTTCTTTGCTTCCCTAGGGGAACTTGAGCAAGAACGCCCGCAAGGTTCAGCGCCTTGCGGGCGTTCGTGCTAAGGGAGGACGTATGAGCACCAATTTCGCACCCTCGATGGACTTCGCGCTCGGTGACACGGCCGACGCGATCCGCGAAACCACGGCCCGCTTCGCCGCCGACAAGATCGCGCCGCTGGCCGCCCGTATCGACGAGACCAACGCCTTTCCGCGCGAGCTATGGGTCCCGATGGGCGAGCTGGGCTTGCACGGCATTACCGTCGAGGAAGAGTTCGGCGGTCTGGGCCTTGGCTATCTCGAGCACGTGGTGGCGATGGAGGAGATCTCCCGCGCCTCGGCCTCGGTGGGCCTAAGCTACGGCGCGCACTCGAACCTCTGCGTCAACCAGATCCGCCGCTGGGCGACGCCCGAGCAAAAGAAGCGCTACCTGCCCAAGCTGATCAGCGGCGAGCACGTCGGCTCCCTGGCCATGAGCGAGGCCGGTTCGGGATCGGACGTGGTCTCGATGAAGCTGAGAGCCGAACAGCGCGGCGACCGCTATATCCTCAACGGCACGAAGTTCTGGATCACCAACGCCCCGCACGCCGACACCCTGGTGGTCTACGCCAAGACCGGCGAGGGCAGCCGCGGGATCACCGCCTTCCTCGTGGAGAAGGGCATGAAGGGCTTCAGCGTCTCAAAGAAGCTGGACAAGATGGGGATGCGCGGATCGGACACCGCCGAGCTGGTGTTCGAGGACTGCGAAATCCCGGAAGAGAACGTCATGGGCCCGGTCGGTGGCGGCGTCGGGGTGCTGATGAGCGGCCTGGACTACGAGCGCGCCGTACTCAGCGCCGGCCCGCTGGGCATCATGCAGGCCTGCCTCGACATCGTCCTGCCCTATGTCCGCGACCGCAAGCAGTTCGGCCAGCCGATCGGTTCGTTCCAGCTGATGCAGGGCAAGATCGCCGACATGTACGTGGCCCTGAACTCGGCCCGGGCCTATGTCTACGCCGTGGCGCGGGCCTGTGACGCGGGCAAGACGACGCGCTTCGACGCGGCCGGCGCGATCTTGATGGCGTCCGAGAACGCCGTGAAGGTGTCGTTGGAAGCCATCCAGGCCCTGGGCGGGGCGGGCTACACCAAGGAATGGCCGGTCGAACGGCTGCTGCGCGACGCCAAGCTCTACGACATTGGCGCCGGCACCAACGAAATCCGCCGTTACCTGATCGGCCGGGAGCTGATCGGCGCCTGAAGCCCGACGACCACATGAAAAAGGGCCGCCCCGATCGCTCGGGACGGCCCTTCCATCGTCGTGGCCACTTTCGCAGCGTGTGACTTGAAACCTCTGGCGCTCAACGCCTTAGGCGGAGACCTCGCTCGTCAGGCTCCAGGTCACGACTTGCGACCGCGGTTGGAGACAATGAGACACTGGATCACCTCCTTTCAGTAGTTGAACAACACCAGGAGAATATGGGCCTGTTTTCTCGCTTGAAAAGAGGAAACCGACCGCGACGCGGTGTCGCGCCGGGCGGGCTCAAATCGTCAGCAGGCGGAAGGCGATGATGATGGCGGCCCACAGCGCCACGGCCGCGCCGAGCGCGATGGGACGATGCAGGCTGAACCGACGCGTGACCGGCGTCGAACCATACCTTGGGTGAAACCGCGTTGTGGGCATTTCCGCGTGAGTCCTTCCCGATGGCCCCTCTGTCGGAGGCCTGAATCAAAGCGTATGACGAATTCTCGCCTGAGAGAAGAATTCCTTGAGAACCGCTAGGTTGCGACGCGCGAATTGTCGCGTCGGGGAGAAGAGCGAATGGCCACTTGGGATCCTGACGTCTACGCCCTCTATCGTCGCTACCGGGAACGGCCGGCTCTGGACCTGCTGACCGCGATCCCTGGCGACTTGAAGCCTCGCGAGATCTGGGATCTGGGCTGCGGCCTTGGCGAGCAGGCCGCGTTGCTGGCCGCCCGCCATCCCGAAGCGCGCGTGCGGGGGCTCGACTCCAGTCCCGAGATGCTGGAGCGGGCGAAGAGGCTTTCGGCGCGAGTTGAATGGGTGCTGGGCGACCTGGCCGGCTTCGCGCCCGAAACGCCGGCGGACCTGATCTTCTCGAACGCGGCCCTGCAGTGGGTGGACGATCACCCGGTGCTGATCCCGCGCCTCGTCGCGGCCCTGGCGGAGGGCGGCGTGCTGGCCGCTCAGATGCCGGTGGTCGACGGGCTGGGCTGGCGCGCCAGTCTGGCCGAGATCGCCGCATCGGGGCCGTGGGCCAAGCGCTTTTCGGGGATCGAAGGCGTGCGCGCCGCGCACGATCCGGCCGACTACTACGGTTGGTTGGCGCCCAGCTGTGCGGAGATCGACATCTGGACGACCACCTATCTGCACGCCTTGCACGGCCAGGATCCGATCGTCGACTGGACCATGGGCACAACCCTGCGCCCCTATCTCGACGCTCTGCCGGACGACGAGAAGCCAGCCTTCCTCGACGCCTGGCGGGCGCGTCTTTCGCGCGACTATCCGCGTCGCGAGGACGGGGTGACGCTGTTTCCGTTCAAGCGGTTGTTCATTCTGGCGCGCAAGGGGTGAGAGGTCACCGCGTCGCCGGGCCGGCCCGCTGCTCAGCCAGGCTGGGACGGCGCCGCAGGCCGGTCACCGGGCGGTTCAAAGCGTCCAGCGTCAGGCTGGCGGCGACATAGCCGGCCTTCACCGCCGGCTCGAAGGCGCGCCAGTCGCGAATATCGATGCCTTCCAGCTTGGGGGTGATCAGCACGTCGCTGGCCTCGCGCGAAGCGGCCAGGTCGCGGCCGGTGGTGACGGTCGCGGCTCGCATCAGCAGCGCCACGATCGGCGGTCCCTTGCGCCAGTCGCCCGAGGCGATCCAGCTCCAGATCGAAGGTGGGCGATAGACGTCATCGCTGGTGATGCTGCGGCCTCGCGTGACGTCGACGCCGACGATGGGGCCCAGCTGGAACGATCGCATCACATCGGCGGGGAAATTCTTCATCACGGCGCCGTCGACCAGCACCTGGCCGTGGTCGGTGGCCGGCGGCAGCACGCCCGGCAGCGAGATCGACGCTCGCAGCGCGTTCCGCAGTCCGCCGGTGCGGTGCAGCTGATAGGTTCCCGAGGTCAGATTCGACGAGACGCAGAAGAACGGCAGCCACAGGTCGCTGATCTCGACCTCGGCGAAATGCTCGGCGAGACGCTGGTCGACCTTTTCGCCGCGCGTCATGGCGATCAGCGGGAAGGCGATGTCGTCCAAAGGGCTGGTGTCGACGAAGGCCCGGCGGATGCGGGTCTCCATCTCGCCGTCGTCCCAGCCCATGGCGATGCCGGCGGCCACGATGGCGCCCATCGAGGCGCCGCCGACGAAGTCGATCGGCACGCCGCGTTCGCGCAGGGCCTGGACCGCGCCGACATGCGCGTAGGCGCGGGCCCCGCCGCCCGAGAGGACCAGACCCACCGACTGGCCGGTCATCACCCGCGCCAGCCGCTGCATGTCGGCCAGACCGTTCTCGCGCAGATGGAAGAGGCGCGCGGCCTGGGTGGCGGCTACCCAGGCCTCGGAGCCTTGGGGGCGCTCGGCGCGCGCCGACTGGAGAAGGATCAGATCGACCAGCCGTCGTTCCTGCAACGGGCCGGAGGCGTAGGTCGGCGCCAGAGATGGCGGCGGACGGTCGCCCCGTCCGACGCGGAACAGGCGGTCGACCTGACGGCCGACGATATGCTTCCAGGCGGTCTCGTCGGCTTCGGCGACATAGAGCACGAAGTCGTGGCCGCGTTCGACATTGCTGAACCACTCGGTCGGCGCGTGGGCCGACTCGCCGCCCTCGACGGTGACCGAATAGCCCAGGGCCTCGATGCAGCGGGCCAGGCGCTCGACGATCGGCCGGATCGCCGCGCCAGGCTCCACGGCGATGAAGCCATAGACCGACGGGTCGCCGATCGCCGCGTGGGACCGCGCCTGCCGGGCGCGGCGGAGCATCAGCCGCGACAGTTCCAGCATCACGCTCGGATCGTCCTCGGCGGCGGCGAAGAAGTCGCGCCGGGGCAGGGCCAGCACCTCGCTGTCGCGCAGCGCCACCATCTCCGCCGAGTGGACCGTGCCATCGACCAGCGCCATCTCGCCCGCGGGCTCGCCAGGACGGATCACGCCCAGGAACAGCGGCTCCTGGCCCTCGTCGCGGCGAAAGGCTCCCAGGCGACCGGTCTTGAGGAAGAAAAGCTGGTCGGCGGCGTCCCCTGGTTCAAACAGTGTCGCGCCGCCAGGCAGCGAGAACCACGCCGCCGCGCCCTCGCGCCATTGCTTGGCGAACAGGCGCGCGAGGGCCGTATCGTCGTTCAGCGAGGTTTCCACGCGCCGGACGCTAGCGTGAAGCGCAAGGCTTGACCACGGGGGAGCGTTGCGGCGCAATTGTTGATCGCCAACCCAAAATGGTCGAGAACGGTTTTGGCCCTGAATCTTCGTGGTAAGGGTCCAAAAAACTCACACTTCCTGGATTGGGTGGAAAAGGCTAAGCGTCGGTCATGCCGAAGTTGCACTCCGTTATCGACGCGTCCGGCGAAACCTTCGCCCGCAACGCCGCGCACAACCGGGCCCTGGTGGCGGATCTGCGCGCGAAGGTCGCCCAGGCCGCGCTGGGCGGCCACGAAAGCGCCCGCGAGCGCCATTCGGCGCGCGGCAAGCTGCTGCCGCGTCAGCGGGTCGAGCGTCTGCTGGATCCGGGTTCGCCCTTCCTGGAGATCGGCCAACTGGCCGCTTGCGACCTCTATGACGGCGAGGCGCCGGGGGCGGGGATCATCTGCGGCGTCGGCCGGGTGTCGGGCCGGGAGGTGATGATCGTCGCCAACGACGCCACGGTGAAGGGCGGCGCCTACTTCCCGATGACGGTCAAGAAGCACCTGCGCGCCCAGGAGATCGCGCAGCAGAACCGCTTGCCGTGCGTCTATCTGGTCGACAGCGGCGGCGCGAACCTGCCGCACCAGGCCGAGGTCTTCCCCGACCGCGACCACTTCGGCCGCATCTTCTTCAACCAGGCGCGGATGAGCGCGGCGGGCATCGCCCAGATCGCCTGCGTCATGGGCTCGTGCACCGCCGGCGGCGCCTATGTGCCGGCCATGAGCGACGAGACGGTGATCGTCCGCAATCAAGGCACCATCTTCCTGGCGGGCCCGCCGCTGGTGAAGGCCGCCACGGGCGAGGTGATCAGCGCCGAGGAGCTGGGCGGGGCCGAGACCCACGGTCGCCGGTCGGGCGTGGTCGATCACGTGGCCGAGAACGACGAGCACGCGCTGGAGATCGTCCGCTCGATCGTCGCCAATCTGAACACCACCAAGCCCGAGCCCCTGGTTCTCGCCGATCCCGAGCCGCCGCTGTACGACCCCGAGGAGCTGTACGGCATCGTGCCGACAGACGTCCGCGCGCCCTACGACATTCGCGAGGTCATCGCGCGCATCGTCGACGGCAGCCAGTTCGACGAGTTCAAGGCGCTGTACGGCACGACCCTGGTCTGCGGCTTCGCCCGCATCTGGGGTCAGCCCGTGGCGATCCTGGCCAACAACGGGGTGCTGTTCAGCGAGAGCGCCGTCAAGGGCGCGCACTTCATAGAACTCGCCTGCAAGCGCAAGATTCCGCTGGTGTTTCTGCAGAACATCTCGGGCTTCATGGTCGGCGGCAAGTACGAGGCCGGCGGCATCGCCAAGGACGGGGCCAAGCTGGTTACGGCCGTGGCCTCGGCCGAAGTCCCCAAGTTCACCGTCCTGATCGGCGGCAGCTTCGGGGCCGGCAACTACGGCATGTGCGGCCGCGCCTATAGCCCGCGCTTTCTGTTCACCTGGCCTAATAGCCGCATTTCCGTGATGGGCGGCGAGCAGGCGGCCAGCGTTTTGGCCACCGTCCACCGCGACGCCGCCAAGTGGACTCCCGAGGAGGCGGAAGCCTTCAAGGCGCCGATCCGGCAGCGCTACGAGGACGAGGGCAATCCCTATCACGCCACGGCGCGCCTCTGGGATGACGGGATCATTGATCCGGCTCAAACCCGGGACGTGCTGGGTCTGGCCATCTCGGCCAGTCTCAACGCTCCGATCCCCGAAACGACCTTCGGCGTTTTCCGGATGTAGCTCCACGGAAGGACCCCCGCCCATGACCAATCCCATCGCCGATCCCATCGTCGAGGTCGCCGACACCGATACGATGAGCCCGCTGGTCCATGTGGAGAGCACGCCGGAAGGCGCGGTCACCGTCTGGATCAACCGGCCCGACAAGAAGAACGCTTTCGACGCCGAGACCATCGCGGCGCTCCGCCAGGCCTTCGAGACCCTGCACGGCGCCGAGGGCGTGCGGATCGTGTTCCTGCGCGGCGTCGGCGGCGTGTTCAGCGCCGGGGCCGACCTGGCCTGGATGGGCGACGCCATCGAGTGGGACGAGGACGACAACCGCCAGGACGCCCTGGAGCTGGCCCACATGCTCAAGGCGCTGCACGATATTCCGGCCCTGACCGTGGCCCTGGTCGAAGGTCCAGCCTTCGGCGGCGGCGCCGGCCTAGTGGCCGCCTGCGATCACGCTCTGGCCCTGGTCGACGCGAAGTTCGCGTTCTCTGAAGTCAAGCTGGGCCTGACCCCGGCGACCATCAGCCCCTACGTCATCCAGGCCCTGGGGCCGCGCACGGCCAAGCTGCTGTTCGCCACCGGTCGGGTGTTCGACGCCGACGACGCCTGGGGCTACGGCCTGGTCGACGAGGTCTTCGAGGACGTCGCCAGCCTTGAGGTCGCGCGCGACGCGCTGATCGAGGAGATGGCGCCGTGCGCGCCCGGCGCGATCGGTGACGCCAAGGCGCTGGTCAACGACTTCGCTGGCCAGAAAATCGACAAAGGCCTGATCGAGGAGAGCGCGCGCCGCATCGCTCGCCGGCGGGTGTCGGAAGAAGGTCAGGAAGGCGTGCGAGCCTTTCTGGCGCGCCGCAAGCCGTCGTGGTCTGAATAGGCTTCATCCTGAGCGGGGCGGAACGTCGAAAGCACGCGGCTTCGGCGTTCCCAAGGCTCGAAACCTGGGGGAAATCCCGGCCTCGCGGTCGGGTTTTGGGGGAACGGCATGACCGCGGCGGATCTGGATACGGCGGCGGCGGACTCGGCCACGAGCTTCGTCCGTCCCAAGAAACATCCGTTCACTCACAAGGGCGAGCCCTGCAAGAATTGCGGCGCGGCCTTGGAGGGATGGTGGTGCCATGAGTGCGGCCAGAACGCCGACACCCATCACCGCTCGATCCTGCATCTGATCTGGGAGGTCATCGAGGGTCTGTTCCACCTCGACGGCCGCCTGGCCAGCACCTTGCCGCTGCTATTCTTCAAGCCGGGCAAGCTGGCCAAGGACTACATGGAAGGTCGGATCGTCCGGCACGTGCCGCCGTTCCGGACCTTCCTGGTCTCGCTGCTGCTGTTCATCTTCGCCGCCGAGCACGCGATCCACGGCATTCGCCATGAGCAAGAGCTCAAGGAAGAGAAGGAAGCCGCCGCTCTGGCGACGCCCGAGGGCCGCAAGGCCAAGGCCGACGAGATGCGCAAGGAGGCCAAGGAAGGTCGCGACGAGCGGCTGGCCGACGCGGCCGAGACGCGCGACGACGACTTGAAGGAAGAGGGCGCGAAGAAGGACGAGATCCTCGCGACCTATAATGATACGGCCCGCAAGGCCGAGGCGCGCTACGGCCAAGAATTGAGCATGGCCGATGCGTTGGAGAAGAACCCCAAGGCCGGCGAGGAAGCGCTGGCCAAGCTTCACGGCCGCGGCGCGGTGGTCGCCGAGCAGATCCGGGGACTGGACCTCGCCACGCCGGATACGATCGAGGCGGGCGCCAACAAGATCGCGGACGCTCAGATCCCGGGGCAACATACGGTGGTCGTCGCGCCGAACGCCGAGACGGCCGCGCCCAAGCCGGCCGGCGAGGGCGAGCAGGCCGCTGAGACGGACTCCCTCAAGAACAAGTGGAAGGAAAACGTCGCCAAGGCCGTCGCCAATCCGGAATATTTCCTGATGGTGATGTTCGGCTGGGCGCATCGCCTGGCGGTGCTGCTGTTGCCGATCACGGGCCTTAGCCTCGCGCTCGTCTATGTGAACAAGCGCCAGTACTTCATCTATGACCATCTGCTGGTGGCCACGAACCTGTTGTCGTTTTCGTTCCTGGTCTATGCGGTCTGTATGGTGCTGCCGCGGTCGGCCTGGCCGATCGCCTTCCTGGTCGCCGGCCTGTGGGGGCCGATCAACCTCTTCCAGACCCTTCGCGGCGGCTATGGCTCGAGCATCATCGGGGCGCTGCTCAAGACCTGGGTCATCTGGACGATCGGCGTGACGTCCTTCGGCGTTCTGCTGGCGGGTCTGATGCTCTTTTCCCTTTCCCAGTTGTAGGTTTCGCCTTGATCTCCTCCGTCCTGATCGCCAACCGCGGCGAGATCGCCCGACGCATCATCCGCACCGCCCGCGAGCTGGGCGTGGCGACGATCACCGTCTATTCGGAAGCCGACGCGAATGCTCCGTTCGTGCTGGAGGCCGACGCCGCGATCCTGATCGGTCCGGCGCCGGCCAAGGACAGCTATCTCGATCCGAAGAAGATCCTGGCGGCCGCCAAGCAGATGGGCGCCGAAGCCATCCATCCCGGCTATGGCTTCCTGTCGGAGAACGCCGACTTCGCCCAGTCGGTGCTCGACGCGGGCCTCGTCTGGATCGGCCCGCCGCCGTCGGCAATCCGCGCCATGGGCCTGAAGGACGCCGCCAAGAAGGTGATGATCGAAGCCGGCGTACCGACGACGCCGGGCTATCTGGGCGAGGACCAATCGGCCGAGCGCCTGACCGCCGAGGCGGCCAAGATCGGCTATCCGGTCCTGATCAAGGCCGTGGCGGGCGGCGGCGGCAAGGGGATGCGCAAGGTCGCCCGCGCCGAGGACTTCGAGGCTGCTCTGGGATCATGCCGCCGCGAGGCCGCCGCCAGCTTCGGCGACGACCGCGTGTTGCTGGAGAAGTACGTCGCCCGGCCGCGCCATATCGAGGTGCAGGTGTTCGGCGACAGCCATGGCAATGTCGTCCACCTGTTCGAACGCGACTGCTCGTTGCAGCGTCGCCACCAGAAGGTCATCGAGGAGGCCCCGGCTCCCGGCATGGACGAGGCCACGCGCCAAGCCGTCTGCGCCGCCGCCGTCAAGGCCGCCAAAGCGGTGGGCTATGTCGGCGCCGGAACGGTCGAGTTCATCGCCGACGCCTCCGAGGGCCTGCGCGCCGACCGCATCTGGTTCATGGAGATGAACACGCGGCTGCAGGTCGAGCACCCGGTCACCGAGATGGTCACCGGCCAGGACCTGGTCGAGTGGCAGCTTCTCGTGGCTTCGGGCGAACCGCTGCCGCTGGAGCAGGATGAGATCACCCTCGACGGCTGGGCGATGGAGGCGCGTCTCTATGCCGAGAACCCGGCGACCGGCTTCCTGCCCTCGACCGGCAAGCTGAAGCACTTCCGTCTGCCCGAGGGCGACGTGCGCGTCGACAGCGCGGTCGAGGAGGGCGGGGAGGTCACGCCCTTCTACGATCCGATGATCGCCAAGCTGATCGCTCACGGCGCCGACCGCGAGGACGCCGCCGCGCGCCTGGCCGAAGCCTGCGCCCTGGTCGAGGTCTGGCCGGTCAAGACCAACGCCGCCTTCCTGGCCAAGTGCGCCAGCCATCCCGACTTCGTGGAGGGCGCGGTCGACACCGGCTTTATCGAGGCGCGGTTGGACGAACTGACCGAGCGCGTTTTCACCGACGAGCCGGCCATGGCCGCGATCGGCTGGCGGCTGGACAGCTTCCTGGAAGCCGAGGCGCGTCGCGATCCGTGGGAAAGCGCGCCGTCCAAACTGTTGGGCTTCCGGATGAACGGCCCCCGCGCGCCGATGCATCTGCCGATGTCGGTCGACGGCAAGCCCGCGCCGCTGCGCGTGGCCCTGCTGGGCGGTGGGACCGAGGATTGGTCCTGGGACATCCGCCGCGCCGACGGCTCGACGTTCGATGAGGTCACGCGCCTCCCGACGACCTACGGCAAGGGCCCGATCCAGGTGTTCGAGGGCGGAGACGTCCAGGAGTTCGATTTCGTGGCCAAGGTCGGCGGTGCGGGCGAGGGGGCGGCCTCGGACGGCGCGATCCTGTCGCCGATGCCGGGCAAGATCGTCTCGGTCGCCGTCACGGCGGGTCAGGCCGTCGCCAAGGGACAAGTGCTGTTGACCCTGGAAGCGATGAAGATGGAGCACGCCCTGGCGGCGCCGTTCGACGGCGTCGTGGCGGAGCTGTCGGTCACCGCCGGCGGCCAGGTCAGCGAGGGCGTGGTGCTGGCGAAGCTGGAGGCCAGCACCTGAGAGTTCATAGCGCCTAGAGCGCGTTAGGTTTAAGCGTGAGCGGCTGAACCGCTCGAACGCGCTCTAAATGTTTGAATTTAGGGCCTGTTTATCCGCTTCAAATGATTCCATTTGAAGCGGATAGGCTCTAGCCGTTCGGCGCGCCCAGCGCCGCCACCGCGGTCTCGAACAGCGGCCTTCGGTCCCCGCAGCGCGCCATGGCCCGCGCGTTGCGGGTCTTTTCGAAGAGGTCGATATAGGCGTCGGCCACCGGCGTGATCCGATAAGCCCAGACGGCGTCGGCCAGGGCTTCTGGATCAGGCGTGGGCGCGTGGAGCTGGGCGGTCATCGCCGCCGCCATGCCATCGACATCGCCGGGGCGAACGACCTCGCCATGCGTCATGCTCCAGAGTAGGTCGCGGACAGCCGGGGTGCAGTCCGTGGCGACGACGGGACGGCCGCGTCCCAGGGCCTCGATGATCACCGCGCCGAAGCCTTCGTGCCACGAGCTCAGCAGCAGCATCCGCGCCTTGTCCAGCCAGGGACCGATGTCGGCGGCGTAGCCTTCGAACGAGACGCGATCGGCGACGCCCAGGGCATGAGCGAGCGCGCCTAGGTCCTCGCGCAAGGGGCCGTCGCCCACGAAAGCCAGTCGCGCCTCGGGGTCTTGAACCTTGGCGAAGGCCTTCAACGCGACGTCGTACCCCTTTTCCGGCGCCAGGCGACCCGCGGCGACGATGAGCTTCCCGGTCGCGGGCGACGTCGGACGCGTGTCGTCGTCCAGCGCCGGCAAAGGGATGGCGGAGGCGATCCGCCGACCCAGAAGGCGATTGGTCTGGGCCAGGGTGTAGGGCGACAGCGTCACCATCGCGTCGGCGTCGCGAAGCCGCCGCCGGGCACCGATCTCGAACGCCCACTGACGCAGGCCCCGCCGCCCACGGCGGAAGATCGGCGAGCTGACCTGGGCCACGATCGTCGGGCGATTCTCGCCCAGATGCCGACCGACGGCGCGACCGATAGACCAGTGGAAGTTGCCGGGGATGAACAGGATGTCGGCGGGCTGGCGGCGCAGATGCTGCGCGACGGCCTTGCCCAACCGGCCGCGCGATCCGCGTCCGCGCGGAATGGCCGGCGCGCATTCGACCACCTCGACGGTCTCGCCAGCCAAGCCGGCTTGGGGGCCGGTGGCGGACCCGCAAAGCAAGGTCACCGCATGGCCCGCCTCCGCCCAGGCGTTGACCAGGCGCAGGGCCACCCGCTCGGTGCCGCCCAGCGACAGGTCGTGCAGTACGACCAGAATCGACAGCCGATGTCCTGGGCTTCGACGGTCGGGACCGGCGCCGGTCATCTTTCTATTCCCCTCATCGAAACGGGTTTCCATCAGACGGCCTGGGCTTCGCGCGGCGCGGACGGGGCCTGCGCCCAGAGCGCGCCGCTCAGCAGCGCCATGGTCAGGATCGCCTGAACCACGACGCACGGGCCGATCGCCTCCTGGCCCCAGACGGGCAGGGCGGTCGCCAGAAGGAGGACAAGGCCGAAGCTTCCGGCCAAGTTCATACCCGCCGAGAGACCGGGACGGCCCAGGGCCGTCAGCGCCGCGCTCAGGGGCGGAGCGCACAACAGGATCGTCCGCGCGGTGGCCAGCCACGGCATCAAGCCGCCAGCCGACGCGAAGCGCTCGCCGCCGATCAGGGCGGCTAGGGCGCCGCCGAACAGGCCGAAGGCGCCGCAGATCGGGATCGCGACGGCCATGGCCAAGCCGCTCGCTCGCGCGATCGTGGAGATCACGAGGCCCGTCTGGCCGCGCGCCGCCAGCTTGGCCAGCTCGGCGAAAGCGGCCTGGCCCAGGCTTTGGGCGGGCTGGGAAATGACGATCGTGGCGCGTTGGGCTATGGCGAAGAGGCCCGCGGCGGCAGGTCCGCCAAACCAGCCGACGGCTAGCGGCGTCACGCGCGCGGCCAGTTCGGCGAAGGTGACGTCGGCGTTCGCGCCCAGCATGAAGCGCAGAAGGCCAGGGTTTTCCGTCCTGACTCCGCGCGGGTCGATGCGAAGCGAACGCCAGCGTAGGGCTCGCGGGGCGGTGGCGAAGGCCATGATCCACATCACCGCCCATTCCAGGATCGCGGCGACCAGCCATGCCCATAGGAAGCCTACGAGGCCCCAGTGGCCGGCCCAAACGATCAGAGCTCCGATCAGGCGCGCGACCGGCGGGACCAGGCTGTGGGCGCCGAGCAGGTCGAAACGGCCGGTCACCTGGAGATAGCCCGCGGCGGTGGCGCGGACGGAGGCCAGAACCGCCAGGCTGTAAGGCGCGCTGAGCGCGATCGCTTGCGGCGTCCAGCCCAGGCGGGCTCCCACCCAGGGCGCCAGCAAGGCGGCCGCGATAACCGCGACCACGCCGCACGCCAACTCCAGCATGGCGGCGAACTTCAGCAGTCGCGCCAAGCGCTCTTCGTCGCCGGCCAGGAGAGCCTGGGCGCCGTAGCGCACCACGGCGTGCCAGCCGGGGAACTCGATGATCCCCGCGACGGTCAGGATGTAGGTGTGGACGAGGACCAGGATCCCATAGTCGGTCGGGCCCAAGGCGTGCGCGGCCAGGGCCATGTAAACCACGCTGACCACGCCGGCGCCGGCTTTGCCGCTCAGAAGGCGCGCGGCGTTTCCGAAGATCCCGCGCAGAATCCGCCGATCACCCGTCACGGCGGGAGACTATCAGCTGGCGAACTGGGACGTCGTCGGAGGAAAAGCGCGACCGCATACGAGGTTGACGGCGCCGTGCGCCGGCAACCTTACCCGTGATTTGAAATGCTCCAACGGCGTCAGGTCTTCCGACCGCGCGTCAGCGAGGCCAGCGCGACCGCCAGGCCTTTGGGCGAGCCCTTCAGCCATTTGGCGTCGATCAAGGTCACGGGGCCGCAGGCGGCCAGGGTGTGGCGGCCGCGATGATAGCGGCCGGCATTGATCGGCGGTTTGAGGATCGGCGAGGTCTCGGCCTCGAAACGGTCCGGCGTCAGGACGTTGACGACCAGCAGCCGCAGGTCGCCGCCATAGGTTCGGGTGCAGTCCTGAACCGGCAGATGCAGCCGACCGTCGTGGACAAACGGCGTGCCGCCCGGACGGCTGCTGGCCAGATCGACCCGCACCGGATTGCCCGGATGGGTGCGCCAGGGGCCCTCGATGCGGTCGGCATAGGCCAGATGCAGCTTGCCTTGCTTGTCGCGCTGAGACCCCGTCGGAGAATAGGCCATCCACCAGCGATCCTCCCAGCGGAACAGGGTCGGGTCGATGGCCGGGGTGTCGAAGGCGATCTTCGTGACCGGCTCCCAGACGTCGGGAAAGCGCCGCGCGCGGTAGAGGGTGAAGGTTCCCGACCGGAAGGCCTCCGGCGTCATCCAGGTCTCGCCCTCGGCCTCGGTGATCATGGGGTAGGATAGGTGCCAGGGTTCGCGGAGCACGGTCTGGCGGCTGACTGGCCGAAAGTCGGCGTCCAGCTCGAGGTGGTCGATCACGCCGTGCCGCGTGCGATAATCATAGGCCTCGGCGAACAGATGCAGCCGGCCGTCGCGCCAGACGCCGAAGGGGTCGGCCAGGAAGGTGAAGTCCGGCTCCTCGGGCAGCCAGCGCACGGGGGCTTCGTGGAGGCCGCCGGCCGAGGCGATCGCCTGGATGGGTCGTTCGATGACGCCGACGCGCCAGATGTCCGAGAAGATGGGCATGGCCTGGGCTAGCCCGGCGGCGAGCCGGTTGGCAAGGTCGTCCAAAAGAAACCGCCGCCGCGGAGCGCCCCCCACAAGGCGTCCGAAACGGCGGCGAAGGCCTCGCGGCCGACCGCGCCCTGGTGAAGCGCGACCTGAAGCATGGATAACGCCGTCATGCGAGGCGTCGAACGCTTTCGCCCGCGGGGCGAGCCCGGCGTCGCCGCGCCCCGTTGCCTTGCCGCGCGGGCGCGCTATCTAGCCCGCATGGCTCTGCACATCATAAAGCTGGTCGTGGGCTGCGACACGATCGAGGACCTTCTGGAATGGCATAAGGACAAGAGCCAGCCCTGGGTCATGCACACCCGCATGACGCCCAAGCGGATCGATGAGGTTCTGGACGGCGGCTCGCTGTACCGCGTGTTCAAGGGACAGGTCCTGTGCCGCCAGAAAATCCTGGCGATCGATACGATCGGCTCCGGGCCCGCCTCGCGGTGCGAGGTGACCGTCGATCCGCCGATCATCCGCGTCGCGCCGCAGCCGCGTCGGGCGTTCCAGGGCTGGCGCTATCTCAAGCCCGAGGACGCGCCGCCCGATCTGACCGAGGCCGAGTCCGCCGACCTGCCGCCGGACCTCGCGCGGCAATTGAGAGAGCTGGGCGCCTGGTAGCGTTCGCGAGCTTTTTTGAATGGCGTCTCGGCGGTCTTCTTCTCAAGCCCCTGTAGAGCCTAAAGCGTCGGTCCGGTCTTTTCAGCCGACAGCCATGTTGTCGATCAGCCGCGTCTTGCCCAGCTTGGCGGCGATCAGGATCCGGCCCTTGGCCTGACCGATCGGACCGGGACCCAGGCGCGTCAGATCCCCGGCCTCGCGCACCTCGACATAGTCCACCGGATCAAAGCCCGCGGCCAGCAAGGCGGCCTTGGCCGCCTGCTCGGCCTCGTCGACGCGCCCGCCGGCGGCGACGGCGGCGGCGGCCGTCTTCATGGCGGCGGGCAAGGCGGTGGCGGCGGCCCGCTCCTCCGGAGAGAGGTAGGCGTTGCGCGAGGAGAGCGCCAAGCCATCCTCGGCGCGGGCCGTCGGCGCGCCGATGATCTCGATCGGAATGTCCAGATCGCGAGCCATGCGGCGGATCACCTGCAATTGCTGATAGTCCTTCTCGCCGAACACGGCGACGTCGGCCTGGCTCTGGATGAAGAGCTTGGCCACGACGGTGGCGACACCACCGAAGAACTGGGGTCGCGCCGCGCCTTCCAGCGGTTCCGAGACGCCCGACACCGTCACGGCCGTCGCGAATCCCGGGGCGTACATTTCTTCTCCGGACGGTGCGAACAGCAGGTCGCAGCCGACCGAGGTCAGCTTCTCGACGTCTGCGGCCTCGCCACGCGGATAGGCGTCGAAATCCTCATGCGGGGCGAACTGCTTGGGATTGACGAAGACGGTGGCGATCACGCGGTCGGCGCGGGTCTGGGCCAGGCGAACCAGCGACAGGTGGCCTTCGTGCAGGGCGCCCATGGTCGGGACCAGGGCCACGCGCTGGCCGTCCGCCTTCCAGGCTCGGACGTGTTCCCTCATCCGCGCGACGGTGCGGACGATGATCGGGCCGGTCATGCTGGGTCTCCAAGCGAACAGGCTTGGCTTATGACCGCCCCGCGCGGTCAGGTCCACCACCCCCATGCGGCGCCGTCGCGCGGAGGTGCGACAATTATGCCTGTGGATTGAACCGCTTGACCCCCTGGGGCGTCGGTAACATCGTGTTAACCTTCTGTCCAAGGTCGCGCGAGTCGCGACGCATGAAGGATCGATCCCATGGCCGAAACGCGCGTCATCGTCGTCGGCAACGAGAAGGGCGGGGCTGGCAAGTCCACCATCGCCGTGCATCTGGTCACGGCCTTGCTGTACGGCGGCGCCAAGGTCGCGGTGCTGGACCTTGACCTGCGTCAGCGCACCTCGGCTCGGTTCTTCGAGAACCGGCGCGCCTGGCTGGCCAGCAAGAAGCTGGATCTGCCGGAGCCCTTGGCCCTGAACCTCAGCGACAACGACGTCGCCCTGGCGGAGCGGTCGGAGGAAGAGCAGGTCGCCGGCTTCGAAGCGGCCTTCGCCAGGGGGCTCGAGACGTGCGACTTCGTGCTGATCGACACGCCCGGCGGCGACAGCGCCATCACGCGGCTGGCCCACGGCCGCGCGGACCTGGTCGTGACGCCGATGAACGACAGCTTCGTCGACTTCGACATGCTGGGCACGGTCGACCCGGTGACCATGGAACTGACCAAGCCCAGCCTCTATTCGCTGACGGTCTGGGAAGGCCGCAAGCAGCGCGCCCTGTCCGGCCAACGCCAGGCCATGGACTGGGTCGTCCTGCGCAATCGTCTGGCCACGACGGAAGCGCGGAACCGCAAGCGCCTTGAAGATCGCCTGACGGCCCTGGCCAAGCGGGTCGGCTTCCGGATCGGCCCCGGCCTGCGTGACCGCGTGATCTATCGCGAACTGTTCCCGTTCGGGCTGACCATCGCCGATCTGTCGCCTCAGGTTCGTCCCGTGCCGGTGTCGCTCCAGCATCTGGCGGCTCGCCAGGAGCTGCGCGCCCTGATGCATTCCCTGGGCCTGTCGAACTATTCGGGCGAGACCCTGCTGGCGGCGCAATAGGCGCTGCTCTAAGGTTCTCGCGGCGCGCTCCGCGGCTCAGGCTTAGCGGGCGATCTCGCCGCCCGTTCCGCGTTTGGTGCGCCGATGATTTACCTGTTGCTGGGTGTGGCCGCCTTGGCCTTGCTGCTATGGCCGCGCCGTCCGTTGCTCAAGGGCGATGGCTGGCGGGTAGGGGCGGGCGTCACCTCGATCATCGCCTTCGCCGGAGCCGGCTACGCGGCCGTGCGCGCCTCTTGGGAAATGGCCGCCGTGCTGGGCGTCGTCGGCTTGTGGAGCGCCACCGAGGCGCGCCGCCGGCCACAGATCCGCAAGGTCATGGCGCCGCCGCCCAAGAGCGAGCTCAGCCTGTCCGAGGCCCGCGCGATCCTCGGCGTCGGCCCCGAGGCGACCCTGGACGAGGTCCGCGCGGCCTATGCGCGGCTGATTCAGATGGCGCACCCCGACAAGGGCGGCACCGCTGGTCTGGCCGCGCAGCTGAACGCCGCGCGCGACCGTTTGATCAAGCGGCGCGGCTGAGCTAGGACTGACGCCATGATCAGTCGTGAACGCTTCTGGCGCCGCCGTTCCTCGGGCCCGACCTGCTCGGTATGACGCCCTGACACTTTTCAAGGCGAGCCAACCGCTCGGCGGAGCGGCGTGGCTCCAGGCGTCATTTCAATTCGGACCTTGATCACACCATGACCTCCCAACCCATCGACTGGGCCGAGCGCTTCAGCGAGCGCATGAATCGTGTCCGCGCCAGCGAGATCCGCGAACTGCTGAAGCTGCTGGACCAGCCGGACATCCTGTCCTTCGCCGGCGGTATTCCCGATCCTGGCCTGTTTCCGGCCGAGCGCATTCAAGCCGACTACGCGGCCATCCTCGCTGATCCGGCTCTGGCGGCGCAGGCGCTGCAATATTCGGTCAGCGAAGGCTATCTTCCGCTACGCGCGTGGATCGCCGAGCGCATGACCCGGGACGGAATGCCGTGCGAGCCGACCAACATCATGCTGACCGCCGGTTCGCAGCAGGCGCTGGACTTGATCGGCAAGCTGTTCATCGGTCCCGGCGACACGGTCGTGGTCGCCCGGCCTACCTATCTTGGCGCGCTGCAGGCGTTCAACGGCTACCAGCCGGCCTATCGTGACCTGCCCGAGGGCGCGCTGCGCGGCGAGCCCACCGACTTGCCGCGCGGAGCCCTGGGCTATTTCGTGCCCGACTTCGCCAACCCGACCGGCGTCAGCCTGACGTTGGAGCAGCGCCAGGCGCTCCTTGAGATGGCGAATGCGTTGGACATGACCCTGATCGAAGACGCCGCCTATCGCGAGTTGCGCTTCGAGGGCGAGGCGACGCCAACGCTGTTGGCGCTGGACATCGCCCAATCGGGCGGCGTCGACAACGCGCGGACCCTTTTCCTGGGCACGCTGTCCAAGACCCTGTCGCCGGCTCTCCGCATCGGCTGGGTGTGCGGACCCAAGACGGTGATCGAGAAGCTGGTCCTCCTCAAGCAGGGGGCGGATCTGCACGTCTCGACGATCAACCAGATGGTCGCCCACCGCGCCGTCTCCGAAGGTTATGACCAGCACCTGCACCGACTGCGCGGCGCCTATGGCCACAAGGGGCGGGTCATGCTGGCGGCGCTCGAGCGGTCCATGCCCGAGGGGGTGACCTGGTCGCATCCGGAAGGCGGCATGTTCGTG
Organism: Caulobacter sp. SSI4214; assembly: GCF_012184455.1. Taxonomy (NCBI): domain Bacteria; kingdom Pseudomonadati; phylum Pseudomonadota; class Alphaproteobacteria; order Caulobacterales; family Caulobacteraceae; genus Caulobacter; species Caulobacter sp. SSI4214. The sequence continues at coordinate 22,630 of NZ_SZWJ01000009.1, forward strand.
TGGATCGACCTGCCCGAAGGCATGGACGGCGCGACGCTGCTGGCGCGGGCCATCGAAGAGGAGCGGGTGGCCTTCGTGCCCGGCGCGCCGTTCTTCGCCGAGGTCCCATCGGCCAACGCCATCCGCCTCAGCTATTCCTTGCCGACCGACGCCCAGATCGAGGAGGGCGTGGGACGCCTGGCTCGGTTGATCCGGCGGGTGATGGCCGAGGCCTGACACCCCTCATCCGATTTCCCCGGCGAAGGCCGGGGCCCAGATCCATCCTGAGCATCAGCCGTGAATGCGAAAGGGCGCCGAGCTAATCGCTCGGCGCCCTTGGTGCGATCTGGAGCCCGGCCGTCGCCGGAAAGGTCGGATGGTTTGGGTTTACGGCGCCAGCACCATGCAGGGCACGCGCTTGGCCTTCAGGGCCGAGCAGGCGCCGCGCGCGGCTTCGGAGGTCATGCCCTGGAACTGGGCGCGGAACGCGCCGCCCGCGCCTTCCACGGCGCTCTCGGCGCCGGCCACCACCTTGGCGAAGCGCCCGCGCACCAGCTTGAGCTGGTCGTTGGCCAGGGCCTTCGACTTGAAGGCGCCGACCTGCACGCCCCACTCGCCCTTCGGCTTCTTGGCCGGAGCGGCGGCTTGGGCCGCGCGCAGGGTGGGGGAGATCTTCACCGGAGTCGGATGCGGCTTCTCGGTCAGGACGATCTGCAGGCCGGCCTGGTCGCCGTCGCCCTGTTCGACCGAGGGGCGCTCGATCGGACCCGAAGGCTCGTCCTCATAGATGTTGGCGGCGATGGTGGTGCGCTCGCCGCGCGCCCGGCGCTTCATCACGTCGAAGCCCGTCAGCAGCAGGTCTTCCATATTGTTGTCGCGCCAGGCGGTGGAGGGGCCGCCAAGCACCACGGCGATCAGGCGACGGCCGTCGCGCACCGCCGAGCCGGCGAGGTTGAAGCCGCTGGCGTTGGTGTAGCCGGTCTTCAGGCCGTCGAACCCTTCCATGCTGTCCAGCAGGCGGTTGTGGCCCTTCACGTAGTTTCCGCGGAAGGTGAAGCCCCTGACGCTGAAATACGAATAGTACTGCGGGAAGTCGCGCATGATGGCGCGTGACAGGATGGCGAGGTCGCGCGCGGTCGAGATCTGGCGGCTGTCGGGCAGGCCCGAGGCGTTCACGAAGCGGCTGTTGCGCATCCCCAGTTCCTGGCCGCGCAGGGTCATCAGGGCGGCGAATCGCGACTCGCTGCCGGCCAGCCGCTCGGCCGTGGCGACGGCGACGTCGTTGGCCGACTTCACGGTCATCGACTTGATCGCCTCGTCGACCGACAGGCTGTCGCCGGGCGGGATGCCGATCTTGGTCGGCGCCTGGGCGGCGGCGCGAGGCGACATGACGATCCGGTCGGTGAGCTTCAGGCGGCCTTCGCTCAGCGCCTCGAAGGTCAGGTACAGGGTCATCAGCTTGGTGACCGAGGCCGGGTAGCGAGGGCTGTCGGCCCTTTTATCGTAAAGAACTTCGCCCGAATTGGCGTCGATGACGATCGCCGCGTACTTCGGCTCCGAGGCGTTCAGCTGCAGATACGGTATGGCGGCCGAGGCGGCGGTCGGCGCCAGGGCGCCGACGAGGCACGACAGGGCCAGGCCGGCGGCGGCGAGCAGCGAACGGGCGGACAAAAGCTTGGCGAACATTAAGTGACGTCCGTCATTTGAACTGAGCGGTTCCGCACCGCCACACGCGTGATCGTAACATGATGGACGCGCCCTTTCGCTAAAGTAAACAACTGGTGAGCGATCATGCCGCACGGGCTGAAAAATCCTTGGCGTGCTTGGAATGCTGCAGCTTGACGCTGCGTTATGGTGCGCTGCACAAATTCCTTGACTGCTGCACTGCAACATGGGAAAACCACGTTGTTCCAAACGCGCATGGCGAGTTGCCGCTCGACCGTCCGCCCCGCCCGTACTTCCTCCCCAGGAGAATTCCCATGGCCGCCGCCGAAACCATCAAGACCTCCGTCGAGCAGTTCACCGCCGCCTCGAACCAAGCGTTCAAGGATGGCGTCGAGAAGTCTCTGGCCGCTCTGGCCGAAGCCAACACCCACTCGAAGAAGAACCTGGAAGCCGTGGTCGCCTCGGTAACCGCCGCCACCAAGGGCGCCGAAGCCCTGGGCGCTCAGACCTTCGCTTACGGCAAGAAGGCCGCGGAAGACCACGTCGCCGCCGCCAAGTCGCTGGCCGCCGCCAAGAGCGTCCAGGAAGCCGTCGAGCTGCAAACCGCCTGGGCCAAGTCGGCCCTCGAAGCCTACATCGCCCAGGTCAGCAAGGCCTCGGAGATCGTCTCGGCCTCGATCAAGGACTCGGTGAAGCCGCTGAACGAACGCGTCAGCGCCGCCGTCGAGAAGTTCCAAGCCGCGCGCTAAGCGTCGCTCGGACGCGCCTCTCGGGCGCGTCGAGAGAATGAAGTCTTGAAAGGCTCGGACCGAAAGGTCCGGGCCTTTTTTCTTTTGCGCTTCGACGGGGCGCGATAAGCATTCCCCACCCCATTCCTGGAGCGCGTGAATGTCGAAGGTCGAAGAGCATCTGAAGGCGATCGGGATCGAATTGCCCGAGCCGGTGGCCCCCGTGGCCAACTACGTGACCTTCGTGCGCTCCGGAAATCTCGTGCACATCTCCGGCCAGATCTCTCTGGACGCCTCTGGCGGGATCAAGGGCACGGTCGGCGTCGACGTCGATCTGGAGACGGCTCAGAAGGCCGCGCGCATCTGCGGGATCAACCTGCTGGCTCAGATGAAGGCCGCCTGCGACGGCGACCTGGATCGCGTTGTCCGCGTGGTGAAGCTGGGCGGCTTCGTCCAGGCGGGGCCGGACTTCATCGACATTCCCAAGGTCATCAACGGCTGTTCGGACCTGATGGTCGAAGCCCTGGGCGACAAGGGGCGTCACGCCCGCTCGGCGGTCGGCGTCTACAAGTTGCCGCTCGGCTTCGCCGTCGAGGTCGACGCGGTGGTGGAGATCGCCTGATGCGGTCGCGCGAACGCCCATCGACCGAGGTCTTCGGCGAGGCGTGGGAGCGCCTGTTCGAGCCGCCGGTGGCGCATCGCGGCCTTTGGACGCCGGACGGCGCGCCGGAAAACTCCCTGGCCGCTTTCCAGGCCGCCTGCGCGCACGGCTACGGCATCGAGCTTGACGTTCAGCTGACCGCCGACGGCGAGGCGGTGGTCTTCCACGACGACCGCCTGGAGCGGATGACCGGCCGGGAAGGGCGCTTGCGCGACCACACCGCCGCCGAGCTTGGCGCCTTGGCCTTGAAGGGCACGGACGAGACCATTCCCACCCTGGCCGATACCCTGACCCTGATAGGCCACCGCGCGATGGTCTTCATCGAGCTGAAGACCCCGTTCGGCGATGTTGGACCGCTGGAGAAGCGGGTCAGCGATATCCTGGTCGACCACAACGGCCCGACCGCCGTGATCGGCTTCAACCCGTACTCCCACGCCTGGTTCGCCGACCATCACCCGCAGATCCTGCGCGGCCTGGACAGCTATGGCTGGAATGACGACAGCGCCCGCAAGCTCGCTCCGGAAATGCGCAAGTCGCTGGCGGCGCTGGAGCAGGTAGAACTTGCCCGGCCCGATTTTCTGGCGTTGGGTCTCGACATGTTGCCCAGCCCGCGCGCCGACCTATATCGCGCGAAGGGTATGCCGGTCATCGCTTGGACGATCCGTTCGCCCGATCAGTGGGAAGGCGTGCGCGACCATTGCGACAACCTGATCTTCGAGGGCTTCCACGCGTGAGTTCGATCCGGCCGGCGGTTCGCGTCCATCGCGCGATCGCCGAGATCGGCAAGGACGCCTGGGACGCCTGCGCCGACGCGACGGGCGATCCATTCGTCTCCTACGACTTCCTGGCGATCCTGGAGGAGAGCGGTTGCGTCGGCCCCCGCACGGGGTGGGCGCCGCAGCACCTTTCGATCGAGGACGAAGCCGGGGGCGTGGCTGGGGTCATGCCCCTCTATCTGAAGTCCCACAGCCAGGGCGAATACGTCTTCGACCATGCCTGGGCCGACGCCTATGAGCGGGCCGGCGGGCGCTACTATCCCAAGCTCCAGTGTTCCTCGCCGTTCTCGCCGGTGACCGGCTCGCGACTGATCGTCCGGCCGGACGTGGACGTCGACGAGGGACGCTCGGCCCTGCTGGGCGGGGCATTGACCCTGTGCGAGCGGATCGGCGCCTCGTCGCTGCACGTGACCTTCCCGGTCGAGGCGGAGTGGGCGTGGATGGGCGAGCGCGGAATGCTGCTTCGCCAGGACCAGCAGTATCATTGGGAAAACCGCGGCTACGCCACGTTCGACGACTTCCTGGCCGCGCTGTCGGCCAATCGCCGCAAGACCATCCGCCGCGAGCGACGCGACGCCAAGGAGGGCCTGGAGATCGTCGCCCTGACCGGCGCCGAGCTGACAGAGGCGCACTGGGACGCCTTCTTCGCCTTCTACATGGATACTGGCGGGCGCAAGTGGGGGCGGCCGTACCTGAACCGTCCTTTCTTCTCGCTGCTGGGCGAGCGGATGGCAGACAAGGTGTTGTTGATCATGGCGCGACGGCCGGACGGGCCGTGGATCGCCGGGGCGCTGAACCTGCTGGGCCGGGACTGCCTCTACGGCCGTCATTGGGGCTGCGTCGAGGACGTGCCCTTCCTGCATTTCGAGCTCTGCTACTATCAGGCCATCGAGCACGCGATCCGGCTCGGTCTGCCGCGCGTCGAGGCCGGAGCACAGGGGCAGCACAAGATCGCGCGCGGCTATCTGCCCAGTCCGGTCTATTCGGCCCATTGGATCGCCGATCCGGCGCTACGCGAGCCGGTGGCGCGCTATCTCGCACGCGAGCGCGAGGCGGTGGCCGCCGATATCGAGATGCTGACCGAGGAATATTCGCCGTTCCGGGAGGAGCGTTAGCTCCCCCCAATTGGCGCGCCTACTGCAGGCGAACTTCGCCAGCCTTGTCCTTGTAGTCCTTCTTGGGATCGGCCCCGAGCATCATCTTGACGCCGGCGAACAGGCTGTTTTCGTTCAGCCAGATCTGGGCGTCGCCGGGTTCGAAGCGCAGCAGGCGCAGTTTCGGATCGTCCTTGCCTTCGTACCAGGCGGCGATGAAGGGGTTCCACAGGCGATCGATCGTCTCGCGGTCATTGTCGACCCGCATCTGGCCCTCGACGGTCGCGAAAACGTCGTGACCCTTGGAGGCGAAATGCAGGATGGCGTCATGCGCGCCGCCCTCGACGGCCTCGACCAGATCCACGCCCGAGGCGCTAAAGATCCAGATTGGACCGGAATGGTCGCCCTCGAACACGGCGGTCATCGGCTGGGCTCGGCCATTCTCGTGGTCGACCAGGCCCAGCATCACCGTGCGGTCGGACTTCAGGGCCTTCCAGAACTTCTCGGCCAGATCGGCTTCCTTGGACATCATCGTCTCCTTTGTTCGGGAGACGAACGGCGCTGGCGAAGGCGCGTTCCTAGGGTGAAGCTTTTGGGGGCTAGGATCGCTCCCACGCCGCCGTCAGCAGCGCCTTGAGCTCGGCGTCGACGTCGGCGGGCGAGGCCAGGACCAGCTTGGCCTTCAGGCGTTCGGACCAGCCTTCGTTCTTCGGCTCAACCAGGCGCGGGGAGGCGTCCGGCGTCACCGCCAGGCCCAGGATCGCCCCGCCGCCCTTCGCCGGCTTCAGCGCCGCGAACTGCGCCTTGTGGGACCAGGCGGTGTAGCCCTTGCGCTGACCGGTCACGAGGCCCGGGAAGTCCGCCACCGCCGCCTCGACGGCCGCCAGGATCGCGGTCGCGCCAGGGTCCGTCCACAGCGCAGCGCGAAGGCCCGCCGCGTCGTCCCAGCCGCCGCTCTCCGGATAGGCGACGGCGAAGATGCTGGCGGCCCGATTTTGGCCCAGGCCATAGTGCGCCTTCAGCCATTCGGCCCGGGCCCTGGGCTTGGTCTCCTTGCACTCCCGGCGGACGATCTCGACCCATTGCTCCAAGGTCTTGCCGGTCTCTCGCTCCAGGTTGGCGCGCAGGGTGGCGAACCACTTCTGCTGTTGCTCCGTCAGACCTTGAGGTTTGGTGTCCATGGTTGCGCCGCTCCCCTGGTTTGCTACGACCGATCCGACGACAGGGAGACGATCATGAGCCTCGACGGACGCTACGACACGGACAACATCTTCGCCAAGATCATCCGGTGCGAGATCCCGAGCGTGAAGGTCTTCGAGGACGAACGGGTCCTGGCCTTCATGGACGTGTTTCCGCAGTCGCGCGGCCACGCCCTGGTGATCTCCAAGGTCAGTCAGGCGCGCAACATCCTGGAGGTCGAGCCCGAGGTGCTGGCCGAACTGGCCGCCGCGACCCAGAAGCTGTCAAAGGCGGTGGTCTCGGCCCTGAAGCCCGATGGCGTCGTCGTCACCCAGTTCAACGGCGCGCCGGCTGGCCAGACGATCTTCCACCTGCACTTCCACGTGATCCCCCGCTACGAGGGCGAGGCCCTGGGGCGGCACGGGGAGGGCGGCATGGCCAACACGGACGAACTGAAGGCTCTGGCGGCCAAGATCGCCGAGGCGCTTTGAGCTCAAACGAAAAAGGCCCGGATCGTTCCGGGCCTTTCCGTTTCAGTTTGACGCGAACGCCTACTCGGCCAGGGCCGGTTCGGCTTCGTCGGTCTTGCCGGCCTTGGGATCGGCGGCGCTGTCGATCTCGAAGTCGATCTTGCTGTCCTTCAGCACGACCTTGACGTGGCCGCCGCGGACCAGGCGTCCGAACAGGATGTCGTCGGCCAGCGGCTTCTTGATGTGCTCCTGGATGACCCGGGCCAGCGGACGGGCGCCGTAGAGCTCGTCGAAGCCGTTTTTGGCCAGCCAATCGGCCGCGTCGTCGCTGAGTTCGATCGTGATGTTGCGGTCGGCCAGTTGCGCCTCCAGCTGCATGACGAACTTCTGCACGACCTGGCGGATGATCTCCGGCGTCAGCGGCTTGAAGGCCACGACGGCGTCCAGGCGGTTGCGGAACTCCGGCGTGAACAGGCGCTTCAGAGCCGCTTCCTCTTCGCCCTCGACCTTCGAGCGGCCGAAGCCGATCGAGTTGCGCTGGGCGTCAGAGGCCCCCGCGTTGGTGGTCATGATCAGGACCACGTTGCGGAAGTCGACCTTCTTGCCGTTGCTGTCGGTCAGGGTGCCATTGTCCATCACCTGCAGCAGGATATTGTAGACATCCCCGTGCGCCTTCTCGATTTCGTCGAGCAGGACGACGGCGTGCGGGTGCTGATCGACCGCGTCGGTCAGCTGACCGCCCTGGTCGAAGCCGACATAGCCGGGAGGGGCGCCGATCAGGCGGCTCACGGTATGGCGTTCCATGTACTCCGACATGTCGAAACGCAGCATCTCGATGCCCAGGGTCTGGGCCAGCTGCTTGGCGGCTTCGGTCTTGCCGACGCCGGTCGGGCCGCTGAACAGGTACGAGCCGATCGGCTTGTTCGGTTCGCGCAGGCCGGCGCGGGCCAGCTTCATGGCGGCCGCCAGTTGGGTCAGGGCTTCATCCTGGCCAAACACGGCGCGCTTCAGGTCGGTCTCAAGCTCCTTGAGGGCCTCGGTGTCCGACTTGCTGACCGACTTGGGCGGGATGCGGGCGATCTTGGCGACGACCGCTTCGATCTCCTTGACGCCCAGGGTCTTCTTGCGACGGCTTTCCGGCAGCAGCATCTGCGAGGCGCCGGCCTCGTCGATCACGTCGATCGCCTTGTCCGGCAGCTTGCGGTCGGTGATGTACTTGGCCGAGAGCTCGACGGCGACCTTGATGGCGTCGTTGGTGTACTTCAGCTTGTGGAAGTCCTCGTAGTACGACTTCAGACCCTTGAGGATCTTGATGGTGTCTTCCACCGTCGGCTCGTTCACGTCGATCTTCTGGAAGCGACGGACCAGGGCCCGATCCTTCTCGAAGTGCTGGCGGAATTCCTTGTAGGTGGTCGAGCCCATGCAGCGCAGGCTGCCCGAGGCCAGGGCCGGCTTCAGCAGGTTGCTGGCGTCCATCGCCCCGCCGCTGGTCGCGCCGGCGCCGATCACGGTGTGGATCTCGTCGATGAAGAGCACCGCGTTCGGGTGGTTCTCCAGTTCCTTGACCACCTGTTTGACGCGCTCCTCGAAGTCGCCGCGGTAGCGGGTGCCGGCTAGCAGCGCGCCCATGTCGAGCGAGTAGATGGTGGCGCCTTCCAGGACCTCGGGGACCTGGTGCGTGACGATCTTGCGGGCCAGGCCCTCGGCGATGGCGGTCTTGCCGACGCCGGGGTCGCCGACGAGCAGCGGGTTGTTCTTGGTGCGACGGCAGAGGATCTGGATCGCGCGTTCGACTTCGTTGGCGCGGCCGATCAGCGGGTCGACCTTGCCCTGGCGGGCCTTTTCGTTGAGGTCGACGCAATAGGCTTCCAGAGCCTCGCCGCCCGTCTTGGTGTTCGGCTTCTCGCCGTCTTCCTCGGTCTGGTTCGAGCCGGCGCTCGCGCCCTTGACGCTCTTGGCTTCCGAGGCGCCGGCCTTCTTGGCGATGCCGTGGGCGATGAAGTTGACCGCATCGTACCGCGTCATGTCCTGCTCCTGCAGGAAATAGGCGGCATGGCTTTCGCGCTCTGAGAAGATGGCGACCAGCACGTTGGCGCCGGTCACTTCCTCGCGGCCGGACGACTGCACGTGGATCACCGCGCGCTGGATCACGCGCTGGAAGCCGGCGGTCGGCTTGGCGTCTTCGTCGTCGTCGACGACCAGCGAGGCCAGTTCGACGTCGAGATAGTTCGAGAGGCTCTTCTTCAGCGCGGCGAGATCGACGTCGCACGCGCGCATCACTCCGGCGGCGTCCTCGTCGTCGGTCAAGGAAAGCAGAAGGTGCTCCAGCGTCGCGTATTCGTGCTTACGCTGATTGGCGTAGGCGACGGCGCGATGCAGGGACTCTTCCAGGGGGCGCGAAAAAGAGGGCAATGGGGGAGGCTCCTCAGTCCTTTTCCATGGTGCACTGCAGGGGGTGCTGATGGCGTCGCGCCGAGTCGATGACTTGGGCGACCTTGGTTTCTGCGACTTCGTATGTGTAGACACCGCAGACACCGACCCCGTTCTGGTGAACGTGCAGCATGATGCGAGTAGCGTCTTCACGCGACTTGTTGAAGAACCGTTCGAGCACGTAGACGACGAACTCCATTGGAGTGTAGTCGTCATTGAGAATCAGAACTCGATACAGCGAAGGCTTCTGTGTCTTGGGCTTCACTTCCGTGACGACCGAAGACCCCGTGCCGTTGCTTTGTCCGCCTTGCTTCCGCTCGGCCATCGACTTGTTCTCTCCTGGCGAGCAAATCACCCGCCTGCCTGAATTAGATATGGAAACGCGGCGGCATTGGAAGAGGCCGATGCGCCGCTGCGCCGCTTTAGCACAGTGGCGCCTCGGAAATTGGCTTCACGTTTGGGAGAGCGAAGACCGCGCGCGAACGGTTCCGTGGGCGAGAGGCCCAAATGGGGCGCGGTTAGGCGCCTCGCAAGGGGCGGGCGCGGCGCGACAGAGGCCGAATCGGTCTCGGGGCGATCGGGGCGCGCGCTTTTTACCCTCTCGGGAGATGTTCCAACCCAGGCTCCAGGGCTTAGGTTCGGCCTCGGCGAGACCAGCGCGGAGCGGACCGATGCCAGCCAACACCCTACAGATCACGCCGTTCATGCACGTCGCCGAGTTGGAGCCGGCGCTCGCTTTTCTGACCGACACCTTGGAGTTTTCCGTGCTTCTGAAAGGAGGCGGTTACGCCTACCTGGAACGCGAAGGGGCTGGATTGCGGATCCTGGAGCATGGCGACCGGACGGAGCTCGGAAGCCCGCACCGGGGCTTTGCCTACTATATCGACGTGGCGAGCCTGGACGTCGTGCTTGATCAGCTCGGATCCAAACTCAAGCGGCTGCCGGCTGGAGACGTATATGGCCCGATCGACCAGCCTTATGGGCAGCGGGAGCTGATGATCCGCGCGCCGGACGGCAATCTGCTGGTCTTTGGCCAGGCTATCGCGACCGCGACCTAAAGGGCGTGGGGTCTGGGCAGCTCTTATTGGGGCAAGGTGTATTCCAGATCGTATTGATGCTTGCCGTCGACCACGGTGATCGCCAGGCGGCCGGCTATGCCTTTCAAGTCGCCCGATCCGGAGTCCGGGACGATGTCGATGATCAGGCTAAGGTCCTTGCCGCGCATCGATCCGCGATGGACCAGGGCGAAGCTTCCCGCCTTGCCGTCCAGATTACCGACCACGCGCTCGGTCGCGACATAGACGGCCGATCCCGGGATTTCCGTCCCGACGGTCAGCATCTCGCCTTTGCCAGAGGCCTCCAGCGCGCCGTGATAGGTCTTATCCAGCGAGAAGCGGCCCAGCGTTGAACCATCGCCCTTATCCTGCTCGACCGGCTTGGTGCTCACGTCAAAGGACCCCCTGGCGTGGCGCGAGGCGGGCTCGGCGGCGACGGGAACGACGCCCGCCAGCAAGGCGGCCACGACCGTCGGGACGATGATGCGAAACGCGGTCATGACCTTGCCCCCTCCAGCACTGGAAATGGAACATAATGGGAACTTTTCGTCAACGGCCCTTCAGCGCGCGGCCGCTGACGACCGCGCCGGCGCCGAACTTGCCGCGCAGGGCGTCGATCGCGGTTTCGTTCTTGAGCGCGCGGCGCTCCTCGTCGGCGAACATGTCAGATCCCGCGGTGTCGGCGTCGACGAAGTCGGTGAGTCCCGCGCCGATCAGCCGATAGGCGAGTCCGCGCGGTTCGGCGGCGAGCAGAGCGCGGGCCACCTGGAACAGGGTGCGGGCCGTCTGGGTCGGCACGGCCAGGGTGCGGCGCCGGGTGTGGATCTTGAAGTCGGGCGTGCGCAGCTTCAGCGTCGCCACGCGACCGGCGACCCCTTCCTTGCGGGCCTGTTTGGCGACCTTTTCGCAGAGGGGCCAGAGTTCGTCCTCCAGGTCCTCGGACTTGTGCAGGTCGTCGTTGAAGGTGGTCTCGGCGCTGATCGTCTTGCGCGCCTGGTCGGGGTCGACGAGGCGGCTGTCCTGGCCTTGCGCCAGGCGGTGTAGGCGCAGACCGCCAGAGCCTAGACGATTGGCCAGCAGCTTCAGGTCGGCCGCGGCGATGTCGCCGACGGTCTTCAGCCCGATCTCCGCCAAGGACGAGACGGTCGCCGGTCCAACGCCCGGCAAGATGCTGACCGGCTTGTCGGCCAGGAAGGCTTGCGCCTCGGCCGCCCCGATCGCCGAAAAGCCGCGCGGCTTGTCCAGTTCCGAGGCGATCTTGGCCAGGAACTTGTTGGGCGCCAGACCGATCGAGACCGTGAGCCCGATGTCCCGCTCGATCTCCGCCTGCAGCCGCGCCAGCATCTGGGCGGGCTTGGCGCCGTGCAGGCGCTCGGTGCCGGTCAGGTCCATCCACGCCTCGTCCAGCGACAGCGGCTGGATCAGCGGCGTCAGCTTGTCGAGCTTCTGGTGAATGCGGGCGCTCTCGTGCTTGTACTTGGCGAAGTTCGGCTTGATGACCACGGCGTCGGGGCACAGTTTCAACGCCTTGAACATCGGCATGGCCGAGCGCGCGCCGCTCATACGGGCGATGTAGCAGGCGGTGGTCACCACCCCGCGCTTGCCGCCGCCGACGATCACCGGCTTGTCGCGCAGCTCCGGCGCGTCGCGCTTCTCCACCGAGGCGTAGAAGGCGTCGCAATCCAGGTGAGCGATCGAGAGGGTTCCCAGCTCCTCGTGAAAGACCGTGCGCGGCGAGGCGCAGGACGGACAGCGGGCGGCCTTGGCGCCGCCGGTCCACCCGCAGTCGCGACAGAGGGCCTTCATGGTGGGGCCTAGACCTCTGGCGGCCACAGCCAAGCCGCGCCGCGCACGCCGGAGCTGTCGCCGTGGACGGCCTTACGGACCGGGGTCTCGAAGACGTCGGAGAACACGTGGGGACCGATGGCCGCCGGCAGGCGCTCGTAGAGAGCGTCGATGTTCGACATCCCGCCGCCCAGCACGATGACGTCCGGATCGATCAGGTCGCAGATCATGGCCAAGCCCCGGGAGAGGCGATCAACATAGCGGTCCAGCGCCGCCTCGGCCGCCGCGTCCTCGGCCTCGATCGCGGCCACGGCGTCCTGGCCGGTCGGGAACCCCGCGTCCCCGGCGAAGGCCGGCCCCGCGATCCAGGTTTCCAGACAGCCCTTGCGGCCGCACCAGCAGTCGCGACCGGGGTATTCCTCGGGCTTGGGCCAGGGCAGGGGCGCGTGGCCCCACTCGCCGCCGACGCCGTTGTGGCCCTCGACGATCTGGCCATTCACGACGACTCCGCCGCCGCAACCGGTGCCGAGGATCGCCGCGAAGACCACGGCCGCCCCCGCGCCGGCGCCGTCGGCGGCTTCGGAAAGGGCCAGGCAGTTGGCGTCGTTGGCCAGTCGAACCGGACGCGCCAGGCGCCGTTCGAGGTCGTCGCTGAATCGCTGGCCGTTCAGATAGATACTGTTGGCGTTGCGGATCAGGCCCGAGCGGGGCGAGATCGAGCCGGGGATGCCCATGCCCAGCCGGGCGCAGGTCGCGCCGGCCATGGATTCGGCGTCGGCCACGAGCTCGGCCACCACGTCCAGCGCCGCGTCGTAGCGCCCGGGATTTGGCTTTCGCACCCGGGCCACGAACGCTCCGGCCTCATCGAGCGCGGCCGCCTCGATCTTGGTGCCCCCGAAGTCGACGCCGAAACGGATCATTGAAAGAGACGCTCCTCGATCGCCGTCTTGAGCCGCGACCACTCGTCGATGCGGACGTGGCGGTCCGGCGCCGAGGGGGCGAGGGGGCGCAGGCGCTCGTCGCTGACCATCTGGAACCGTCCGACGTCCGGCGCCTTTTCCGCCACCGAATCCAGCTGCGGCAACAGGTCGTCTATGAACACCGCGCGGCCCGTCGTGCGGCCAGCCAGGTCGGCGGCGGGCGGTCCCTTGAGCCCGCTGTTGATGATCAGCGGATAGTCGAAGCCGTGGGTCTTCAGCCACTGGATGCGCGCCTGCCGGCCGTGCTCGGGCGCATTGGTGAGAATCACGACCTCGGCGCGGGTCGACAGGTCGGCCAGGGCGTCGGCCGCGCCCTCCGCCGGGGCCAGGACATCGGCGCCGTCGCGGAAGAAGTCGTCGAACAGCGCCTTGCCGGCGATGAGATCGATGTGTTCGGTCTCGCCAGGGCGATAGATGTTCTGGAACAGCGCGAAACGATCGACCCGCAGCTCGAAGCCGTGGCGTTCGACGAACGTGCCGAAACCGCGCATGAACTGAGCCAGGACCTCGTCGACATCGACGATGACCAGCGGCGAGGTCGGCGAGACGGCGCAGGCCTGGAGGTCTGAGTAGCGCGGTTCCATGAGCTTCGATTGGCCGGTGTTAACGCGATTAGCGGGGGCTTAAGGATATCCGTGCCATCAGGTTCTGGAAGACGGCGCGAATCCCTAGGCGTTGTCACGTGACCGTTTGGTCGGGGTAAGGATGACGAAGAAGGTCCTCATCGTGGAGGATAACGAGCTGAACATGAAGCTCTTTCATGATCTGCTCGAGGCCCAGGGGTACGAGACCCTGCAGACCCGCGAGGGTCTGTCGGCGCTGTCCATCGCCCGCGACAACAAGCCCGACCTGATTCTGATGGACATCCAGCTGCCCGAGATCTCGGGCCTGGAAGTCACCAAGTGGCTCAAGGAAGACGACGACCTGGCCCATATTCCGGTGGTGGCCGTCACCGCCTTCGCCATGAAAGGCGATGAGGAGCGCATCCGCGAGGGCGGCTGCGAGGCCTATATCTCCAAGCCCATCTCGGTGGTCCACTTCCTCGACACCATCAAGCGTCTGCTGGAAAGGCAACCCGCATGAGCGCGCGGATCCTCGTCGTCGATGACATCGAGGCCAATGTTCGCTTGCTCGAAGCCAAGCTGGTGGCCGAGTACTATGAGGTGTCGACCGCGATGGACGGGCCGACGGCCCTATCCATGGCGGCGCGCGACCTGCCCGACATCATTCTGCTGGACGTCATGATGCCCGGCATGGACGGCTTCACGGTCTGTCAGAAGCTGAAGGAAGATCCCGCCACCCGCCACATTCCGGTGGTGCTGATCACGGCTCTGGACGGCCGCGCCGATCGCATCCAGGGCCTCGAGGCCGGGGCCGCCGACTTCCTGACCAAGCCTATCGACGACGTGATGCTGTTCGCTCGCGTGCGCAGCCTGACCCGTTTCAAGCTCGTGATCGACGAACTGCGCCAGCGCGAGGCCTCCGGACGTCGCATGGGCGTGATCGCCGGCGCCGCCGCCCGTCTGGACGGGCAGGGCGGCCGGGTGCTGATCATCGATGACAACGAACGCCAGGCCCAAAGGGTCGCTGCGGAGTTGGGCGTCGAGCACCGGCCCGTTGTCGAGAGCGATCCCGAAAAGGCCAAGATCAGCGCCGGCGGTCCGGTCGACCTGGTCATCATCAACGCCGCCGCCCGCGGCTTCGACGGCCTGCGCCTGACCGCGGCCCTGCGCTCGGAAGAGCGCACCCGCCATCTGCCGATCCTGGCCATGGTGGATCCCGACGATCGCGCCCGCATGGTCAAGGCGCTGGAAATCGGGGTGAACGACATCCTGCCGCGTCCGATCGACCCTCAGGAACTGGCCGCTCGCGCCAGGACGCAGATCCGCCGCAAGCGCTACACCGACTACCTGCGCAACAATCTGGATCAGTCGCTGGAACTGGCCGTCACCGATCAGCTGACCGGCCTGCACAACCGTCGCTACATGACCGGCCAGCTCGACTCGCTGGTCAAACGCGCCACGATGGGCGGCGAGCCGGTCTCGGCCCTGCTGATCGACATCGACTTCTTCAAGAAGATCAACGACACCTTCGGCCACGATATCGGCGACGAGGTGCTTCGCGAATTCGCCCTGCGCCTGGCGTCGAACGTGCGCGCCATCGATCTGCCCTGCCGTTTTGGCGGCGAGGAGTTCGTGGTGATCATGCCGGAAACCAGCTTGGCCGACGCGCTGCGCATCGCCGAACGAATCCGGATGCATGTCTCGGGCTCGCCCTTCAAGGTCGCTCACGGCGAGGAGCTGTTGACGGTGACCATCTCAGTCGGCGTCTCGGCCACCAGCGGCGCGGGCGACACCCCCGAGGCCCTGCTGAAAAGGGCCGACGAGGGCGTCTACCAGGCCAAGGCCTCGGGGCGTAACGCGGTGGTCGGCAAGGCGGCCTGACGGCTTCACCCTGATCGTTGGCCGTCCAAGGCCGAGGCGCTTGCCCCACTTTTCGTTGGAAGTGGCTTTCCGTCCTTGCACGGATTATGCGCTCGGGTGAAATCTCCCGAATGAAAAAGACGCTTACCCTCGGTCTCGCCGTCGCCGCCATTTCGACGGCTTTCTCCGTCCAGGCCTCGACGATCTCGGTCAAACCGGATCCCAAGCTGGTCGTCGTGATCTCGATCGACCAGTTCAGCGCCAACCTCTACGCCCAGCATCGGCCCGAGTTCGTGGGCGGACTGAAGACCCTGAGCCAGGGGATTGTCTATCCCAACGGCTACCAGTCGCACGCGATGACCGAGACCTGCCCGGGCCATTCGACCTTGCTGACCGGCAAGCACCCCAACAAGACCGGCATCAGCGCCAACGACTGGTACGACCGCGCTGCGGGCAAGCAGGTCTATTGCCTGGGCGACCCTTCCGTGACCCTGGCCGATGACCCCAAGGGCAAGCCCGTCAGCCCGGCCAACCTGGTGGCCACCACCTATGGCGACTGGCTCAAGGCGGTCTCGCCCCGCAGCCGCGTATTCGGCGTTTCGGGCAAGGACCGCGGCGCGATCACCATGTCCGGGCATCAAGCCGATGGTCAGTTCTGGTTCCAGCCGGGCTTTGGCTTCACGACCTGGGTTCCTCCGGGCCAGACCGCCGAGGACCGCCTCAAGCCCGTCGCCGCCTTCAACGCCAAGCTGGCGGCGGATCTGAAGGCGCATCCTTACGTCTGGGATTACGCCAAGGCTTCGGCCGGCCGCTGCAAGGCGCTGGAGGCCGACTACGAGACCGGCGGGCGCTCCTGGCGCGCGGCGCTGCCGCTCGCTCCGGCGACCAGCCAGGCCGACAAGCTCCGCGACCTCTACGCCAGCCCGTTCACCGACCAGGCGACGCTGGATCTGGCCACGCGGCTGCGCGAAACCTACGGCCTCGGCGACGGACCGCAGGTGGACCTGCTGACCATCAGCTTGTCGGCCACCGACTTCATCGGTCATCGCTTTGGCACGCGCGGCCCCGAGATGTGCGACCAGATCGCGCGGCTGGATGATCGTCTGGGGGCGTTCCTCAAGAGTCTGGACAAGGTCAAGGGCGGGGTGCTGGTCGTCCTGGCCGCCGACCACGGCGGCGCCGACTTCGCCGAGCGCCTGCACGGCGAGGGCTATGACATGGAGCGCGTGATCGGAAAGCCGTGGCTGGCCAAGCTGAACGCCCAGGTTCGCGCCGACCTGAACCTGTCGTGGGATCCGCTGGTCGCAGATGGCGGCATCGATCAGATCTACGTCGTGGGTCCCGATCGCAAGACGCCGTCGATCACCGACCGCGCTCGGATCACCGCCGACGCCCTGGCGATCATCAACCGCGAGCCCGTCGTGGCCCAGGCCTTCGACGCCCAGGCCCTGCTGACGATGGAGCCGGCGCCAGCCGACGCCTCGCCCGAGGAACTGTCCGTGGCCGAGCGTATGCGGCGCAGCGTCTATCCCGGCCGCACGGGCGACATCCTGATCGCCTTCCGCCCGGACCGCGTGCCGTCGACGCCCGGACCGGCCTATGTCTCGACCCACGGCAGCCCCTGGGACTACGACCGCCGCGTCCCGATTCTGTTCTGGTGGAAGGGCGCGACCCCGCACGAGCGCGTCCTGCCGCTCGATACGGTCGACATCGCCCCGACGATCGCGGCGGCCACGGGCGTGAAGGCTCCGGCGGATCTCGACGGCCGATGCCGGCCGCTGGTCTATGCGCAGGGGTGCTGAGGCAGAAAGGGCGTTAGCAAGTCGCCAATCTTAAAGTGGTATGGCTGTGCACTTCTCTCTCGGAGGTGTAACTTGCCGGAGGCTTGGATTGGATCCGCCCTTGTCTGCCTGAACGCGCCGCTGGTGCTCATCCTGTGCTGGGGGTTCACCCGCAACGCTACACCGGTTCAGCGCGCCTGGATTAATCTCGGCTACGTCGTCGCGGCGATAGCGGCTTATTCTGTTTTGTTTTGGTTGGGCATAATGGCTTGGGAGCAGAAGCTGCCTGACTACATCCAGTCATCGCCCCTTTTTGGGCTCATCGCATATCTCGGAACCATTGCGATGTTCTTTCTGACTCTCGCCGTTCCTCTTTTCGCGGGACTTTTGATCTGGCGAGCCGTGGTCCTGATCATCACGCTTGTGCGAGCGAGAAAACAGAAACGCCCGGCTATCGCTAGCCGGGCGTCTTGATGTCGTAGCGAGAAAAGCGATCTTACTTGATCTTGCCTTCGCGGAATTCGACGTGCTTGCGCACGACCGGATCGTACTTCTTCAGCACCATCTTTTCGGTCTTGGTGCGGGCGTTCTTCTTGGTGACGTAGAAGAAGCCGGTGTCCGCCGTCGAGTTCAGGCGGATCTTGATGGAAGCCGGTTTGGCCATGGTCGAATCCCTGCGGTGGTCGCGCAGGTTCCCGCGCGCTGGAAATAAGAGGCGCGGAACATACTCATCGGAGACTCAAAGTCAATTCCCGAAAGGACGGGCTTAGAGATGCGTCAGGCGTCTCTGGCCGTTCAGGAAGCGCATGAAGGGCGCGGGGCGTCCGGTCTCCGCCAGGCGCTGGCCGACCTCATGCAGCACGAAGCGGGTGATGTTGGGCAGGTCCAGGGCCATGGCCTCCTGGAAGTCGACCCAGGCGATCTCGTCCAGCTCGCCGCAGTCCGGGCGGCGATCCAGCGATAGCAGCGCCTCGGCCGGGGCCATGAAGAAGCGGGCGTCGAAGCGGCGCGGCCGATAGGGCGGGGTGATGGCGCGCGCCACGAAGCTGAGCGGCAAGAGGTCAGGCAGGGCGCCTTGGGCCAGGAACGGCCGCCAGGGTCCCGCGCCGGGGCGCTCTGGGGCAGGCTTGGCCAACAGCAGGCCGGTCTCCTCGAAGGTCTCGCGCACAGCCGCCAAGGCCAGGGCGCGGGCCAGGCGGGCGGGCTTTGGATGGCGGGATTCCAAGGCCAGCCGCGCGGCGACCTCGGGCGCGAGCTCCGAGGCGCTGGGGGCGTCATAGTCGGTGCGATCGACCCTACCGCCGGGAAACACCCACTTGTCTGGCATGAAGGCGTGGCCGTGGTTGCGGCGGCCCATCAGCAGCCGGGGCGAGGGCCCGTCGGTGCGGACGATGATCACCGTCGCCGCGTGCTTGGGCCTCAGCGCCGCGCCCGTCTCGCGCACGGCGCCGTCGTTGATCGTGTCGAATTTGGCGTCGATCGGCGGCAGGCTCATGCGCCGAGGTTAGACCGATCGCGCGTCGTGAAAAGGCCGACGTAACGTCAGGCGTTTTCCGAGCGGGCCGCCCGCGCCGCGAACCACGGGGTGATGCGCCGCAGCGCCTCCTCGACCTCCGCCGTCGACACCGCGAAGCTGAATCGGATGAAGCGGTGGCCCTCCACGGGGTCGAAGTCGACGCCCGGGGCGGTGCAGACGCCGGTGTCGTGCAGCAGGCCCGTGCAGAACCCCAGCGAGTCGTCGGTCAGGTGGCCGATGTCGGCCCAGATGTAGAAGGCGCCGTCCGGCGGGGCGATCCTGCGCAGGCCCAGCGCCGGCAGGGCGTCGAGCATCAGCGCGCGATTGACGCGGTAGACGTCGATATGGCCTTCCAGCTCGTCGATGCAGTCCATGGCCGCCAGACCCGCGTGCTGGCTCAGCGAGGGCGCGGTCAGGAAGAGATTGCCGACATAGGCCCGGGCGCGATCCAGGTCCTCGCCCTTGGGCGTCAGCAGCCAGCCCAACCGCCAGCCGGCCATGCTGAAGTACTTGCTGAAGCTGTTGACGATCAGGGCGTCGGGCGCGAACTCCAGCATCGAGGGCGTGCGGCCCGCATAGCTGAGGCCGTGATAGATCTCGTCGCTGATGACGCGGATCCCGCGCTCGCGGCAAACCTTGGCGATCGCCTCCAATTCATCGGGCGCGATGATCGTGCCGGTCGGATTGGCGGGGCTGGCGATGATCACGCCGGCGGGAGCGGGGTCGAGCGCGGCCAGATGCCGGGCGGTCAGCTGGAAACGATCCTCGGGGCCGCAGGCGATCTCGATCGGCTCCAGGTGCAGCGCCTTGATCGTGTTGCGATAGGCGACATAACCGGGCCGTGCGATCGCGATCCTGTCGCCGGGTTTGAAGACGCTGGACAGCGCCAGAACGAGCGCCGGCGAGGCGCCGCAGGTCAAGACGATCCGCTCGGGCTCGACCTGGACGCCATACAGGGCCTGGTAGCGCTCGGCGATCCGCGCGCGCAGGGCCGGGCTTTCCCAATAGCCCATCGCCTCGGCGTCGAGGATCTCGTGAGCCTTGGCCAGCGCCTTGCTGGGCGCGCCGGTCGAGGGCTGGCCGAACTCCATATGGATGATCGAGCGGCCTTCCATCTTCAGCTGATGGGCCAGGCGGCTGATGGCGATGGCGTGAAAGGGTTCGATCTCGGCGCGCATTAGCGCCGCTTACCGCGCCGCACGCCCTTGGGCAAACCCCCGCGCGGCTTGACCGCCGCCTGGCGCCGCGCGCCGAGCCGGGGGCGCGGCATCTTCGGGTCGGGCGGCAGCGGGTCGCTGAGCATCTCGAACAGCAGGCCGCCGGTGACGGGCGTCGCCTCGACCAGCTTGACCTCGACGCCCAGGCCCAGCGGCCAGCGCTTGCCGGTCCGCTCGCCGACCAGGGCGTGCATCTTGTCGTCGTGGACGAAGAACTCCGCGCCCAGCGACGAGACCGGCACGAGGCCGTCGGCGCCGGTGTCGGTCAGCTTGATGAACAGGCCAAACCGCGTAACGCCGGTGATCCGGCCCTCGAAGGTCGCGCCGACGCGATCGGCCAGGAAGGCGGCGATGTAGCGGTCGGTGGCGTCGCGCTCGGCGGCCATGGCCCGGCGCTCGGCGTGGGTGATCACTTCGGCCGTATCCTTGATCTGGGCGATGTCCTGATCGGTGAGGCCGTCGTCGCCCAGGCCCAAGGCCCGGATCAGGCCCCGGTGCACGATCAGGTCGGCGTAGCGGCGGATCGGGCTGGTGAAGTGGGCGTACTTGGCCAGGTTCAGGCCGAAGTGGCCGATGTTCTCGCTGCTGTAGTGGGCCTGCATCTGGGTGCGCAGGACCACCTCGTTGATGATCGCCGCGTTGGGGCTCTCGCGCGTCTCGTCCAGCAGCTTGTTGAAGCGGTCGGTGCGCGGCGCCTCGCCCTTGTTCCAGCGGATCTCCAGGGTCTGCAGGAAGTCGGCGAGGTTCTGCACCTTCTCTAGGCTGGGCGTATCGTGCACCCGGTAGATCAGAGGCGAGCGCTTGGCCTCCAGGCTCTCGGCGGCGCAGACATTGGCCTGCACCATCATCTCCTCGATCAGCTTGTGGGCTTCGAGGGACGCGCGTTTTGTGATCGAGGCGATCTCGCCGTCGCGGATGATGATCCGACGTTCGTCGCTCTCGATGGCCAGGGGCGAGCGGGCGTCGCGGCCGATCTTCATCGTCCGGTAGGCGTCCCACAGAGGTTTGAGGATCGGCTCCAGCAGCGGACCGGTCTTGTCGTCCGGTTGACCGTCGATGGCGGCCTGGGCCTGCTCGTAGGACAGCTTGGCGGCCGAGCGCATCAGGCCGCGCGTGAACTTGTGGCCCTTCTTGCGGCCCGACTTGTCGAAGACCATCCGCACGGCCAAGGTGGCGCGGTTCTCGCCCTCGCGCAGAGAGCAGAGACCGTTCGACAGCGTTTCGGGCAGCATCGGCTCGACGCGGTCGGGGAAGTAAACGCTGTTGCCCTTCTCGCGGGCGTCGCGGTCCAGGGCCGAGCCCGGGCGCACATAGGCGGCGACATCGGCGATGGCGACCCAGACCACGAACCCGCCCTTATTGGTCTCGTCGTCGTCGGGATGGGCGTAGACCGCGTCGTCGTGGTCGCGGGCGTCCACCGGGTCGATGGTCACGAAGGGCAGGGTGCGTAGGTCCTCGCGACCGGCCAGCGTCGGCTCGACGGCGGCTTTAGCCTCCTGCTCGGCGGCCTCGGAGAAGCCGGTGGGGATGCCGTGGCTGTGAATGGCGATCAGCGAGGCGGCGCGGGGGTCGTTCTCGGTCCCGATCACCTCCAGCACCTTGCCGGGCTTGGGCCCATACCGGCCGCCATGGGTCCCGACCTGGGCGAGCACCAGGTCGCCGTCCTTGAGGTCGTGGGCGACGCTGGGATCGAGGACCAGGCTGTCCTTCGACTTGCGGTCGACCGGCTCCACGCGGATCTCGCGGCGATGCTTGCGAATGACGCCCAGGATCTTGTGGGCGCTCTGGCCCAGCTTCTTGATCAGCTTGGCCTCGAACTCGCCGGTTTCCAGCCGCTCGAAGCGGACCAGCAGACGATCGCCTAGGCCCGGCGCGCCCGCGGCGGCCTCGCCCTTGCCGGGCGCGAGGCGGACGTTCGGCACGTCGTCGTCCGACTTGGTCAGCTTCACATAGAGCTCGCCGTCGCCGTCGCGCTCGACCACGTCGGCCACCCCCACGGGCGGCAGGGAGCCGGCCTCCGCGAAGCCCTTGCGGCCGCGCTTGGCCAGCGCCCCTTGGGCTTCGAGCTCGCGGATCATCTCGCGCAAAGCCCGGCGATCGGCCCCCTTCAGCCCGAAGTGCCGAGCGATGTCGGCCTTGCCGGTCTCGCCCGCGTCGCGCAGGAACGCCAGCAGAGTCTCGCGGTCGGGCAGGCCGGCGGGAGGGCGCGGCTTGACGGTCTTGGTCGGGCGAAGTTTGGCCATGTCCTGCCTTAACGCGTTCGGCGGACTTAGGGAAACACGGGGTTGGGTAAGTCCGCCATAGCCGACCTCCCCGGCATTCGCCGGGGAAATCGGATGAAAGGAGCCTAGTACAGATCCTCGATCGACTTCGGCGGCGGCGGATCAGCGGGTTTGGACGCGGCGGCGGCCGGGGTCGCCGGCGTGGCCGTGGTCGCGGGCGCCGTCTCCACGGCCGGAGCGGGAACCTCCTGCTCGGGGGTCTCAACCTCGACGGCCTTGGGCTTGGGCTTCTCGACCGGGGGCGGTTCGTAGGCGAGGGCCGGGGTGGCGTCCTTGACGGGCGCGCCCGACACCTCGGCCGCCGGAGTCTTGGAGGTCTCGGCGCCGCCTCGATCGACCTTCATGGCATTGACCAAGCCCATGGCGAAGCCGCCGACGCAGCAGGCCAGCAGCGCCGCGACGACGACGTTCAGGGGCAGGGGCCGTTCCAGCGTGGTCATGGTCGAAGTCTACTCCTCCGCGCGCCGGCTGGATAGGCTCAGGCCTCGTCGTCCCAGGGCGCCGCGCCATCGTCCGAGGTCTCCGCGACCTTCGATTTCGCCGGAGCCTTCTTGGTCGCGGGCTTCTTGGCGGCCGGCTTCTTCGCGGCCGTCTTCTTGGCCGGCGCGTCGCCTTCGGCCTTGGCCTTCGTCTTGGAGGCCGCGGCCTTCTTCGCCGGCTTCTTGCCGCCGCCCTTGGCCGCCCGTTCGGCGATCAGGGCCACGGCTTCCTCCAGCGTCAGCGCCGCCGGATCCTTGCCCTTCGGCACGTTGGCGTTGGTGTCGCCGTGCTTGATGTAGGGACCAAAGCGGCCGGACAGCACGCGGACGGGCTTGCCGTCCTCGGGGTGATTGCCCAGCTCGGCCAAGGCCGCCGCCGCGCCGCGTTGCGGACGCCCGCCGCCGGCGCGCTTGTCGGCCAGGATGGCGACGGCGCGGTTCAGGCCCACGTCGAACACCTCGTCGGCGTTCTCCAGATTGGCGTAGGTGCCGTCATGCAGCACGAACGGCCCGAAGCGACCCAGGCCCGCCGTGATCGGCTTGCCGTCGTCGGGGTGCTTGCCCACCTCACGCGGCAGGGACAGCAGGCGCAGGCCCTTTTCCAGGTCCATGGCCGAGGCGATCCAGCCTTTGGGCAGGGACGAGCGCTTGGGCTTGTCGCCCTCCGCCGCCAGCTCCTCGACATAGGGTCCAAAGCGGCCGTTCTTCAGCCAGACGGCCCGGCCCGTCTCCGGATTGACGCCCAGTTCCTTGTCGGCGCTCTCGGCCTCGCCGTCGCCTTCGGAGACGCCCAGCTGGCGCGTGTAGCGGCACTCCGGATAGTTCGAGCAGCCGATGAAGGCGCCGAACTTGCCGGTCTTCAAAGAGAGCTGCCCCGTGCCGCAGGTCGGGCACAGGCGCGGGTTGGAGCCGTCGCCCTTGTCGGGGAAGATGTGCGGACCCAGGGCCTCGTTCAGGGCGTCGAGGACATTGGTGGTGCGCAGCTCGGCGATCTCGCCGACGGCGGCGTGGAAGTCCTTCCAGAAGTCGCGAAGGAATTGCTTCCAGTCCAGCTTGCCGTCGGAGACGAGGTCGAGCTGCTCTTCCAGGGCGGCCGTGAAGTCGTACTCGACATAGCGCTTGAAGAACTGCTCCAGGAACGCCGTGACCAGGCGGCCCTTGTCCTCGGGGACGAAGCGCTGCTTCTCCATGCGGACATATTCGCGGTCGCGCAGCACGCCCAGAACCGAGGCGTAGGTCGACGGACGGCCGATGCCCAGCTCTTCCATCTTCTTGACGAGGCTGGCTTCGGAATAGCGCGGCGGCGGTTCGGTGAAGTGTTGGTCGGCGCGGGTGTCGATGACCTTGGCCGCCGCGCCCTCGGTGATGGCGGGCAGGCGGGCGCTATCCTCGTCGCCCTCGTCGTCGCGGCCTTCCTCGTAGACCGCCAGATAGCCGGGGAACTGCACCACCTGACCGGTGGCGCGCAGGCCCGTCTTGCCGTCGGCGCTTTCCAGGTCGACCGTGGTGCGCTCGATGCGGGCGCTTTCCATCTGCGAGGCGATGGTGCGCTTCCAGATCAGTTCGTAGAGGCGACCCAGCTCCGGCTCCAGGCGCAGCGAGCCGGGGTTGCGACCCATGGCGGTCGGACGGATGGCTTCGTGGGCCTCCTGGGCGTTCTTGGCCTTGGACTTGTACAGCCGCGGGGCGTCCGGGACGTACTCCTTGCCATAGACATTGCCGATCACGGCGCGCGCCTCGGCGATGGCTTCCGGTGCCATCGAGACGCCGTCGGTCCGCATGTATGTGATCAGGCCGACGGTCTCGCCGCCGATGTCGACGCCTTCGTAGAGCTTCTGCGCCGCTTGCATGGTGCGCTGGGCGCTGAAGCCCAGCTTGCGGGCGGCTTCCTGCTGCAAGGTCGAGGTGGTGAAGGGCGGGGCGGGCGAGCGCTTGCCGGGCTTCTTCTCGACCGCTTCGACCTTGAACGTGGCGGCCTGCACGGCGGCCTTGGCGGCCAGGGCCGAAGTTTCGTTGCCGAGGTCGAACTTGGTGAGCTTCTTGCCCTCGTGCTTGACCAGACGCGCCAGGAACGGGTCCGAGCCGGCCGAGACATCGGCCTCGACGGTCCAGTATTCCTGGGTCTTGAAGCGCTCGATTTCCAGTTCGCGGTCGACAACCAGGCGCAGGGCGACGGACTGAACGCGGCCGGCCGAACGGCTACCCGGCAGCTTGCGCCACAGCACGGGCGAAAGGGTGAAGCCGACCAGATAGTCGAGGGCGCGGCGGGCCAGATAGGCCTCGACCAGCTCCATGTCGAGGTCGCGCGGGGCCTTCATGGCCTCGGTCACGGCGGTCTTGGTGATGGCGTTGAAGGTGACGCGCTGGACCGACTTGTCCTTCAGCGCCTTCTTCTTGTTGAGCACTTCCAGGACGTGCCAGCTGATCGCCTCGCCTTCGCGATCCGGGTCGGTGGCCAGAATCAGGCGGTCGGCCTTCTTCATGGCGTCGACGATGTCGCTGACGCGCTTGGAGGCCTTGGCGTCGACTTCCCAGCTCATGGCGAAGTCGTTGTCGGGCTCCACCGAACCGTCCTTCGACGGCAGATCGCGGATATGGCCGTAGGAAGCGAGAACCGTGTAGTCGGACCCGAGGTACTTGTTGATGGTCTTGGCCTTGGCCGGGCTCTCGACGACGACGACGTTCATTCTGACTCTTGTTCAGGAAAAGCGGATCGCCCTGGAGGCGAGCGCCGGAAAGTGGGGGCTTCACCGGGGGTCTGTCAACGTGACGCCCCAATAAACAGCCGAGCCTGGACGTCTGGTAGGCGGTTGTTAAGACCGTTGCGCGACAGTGTTGTCGCTAGTTTTGCGACCGCATCGAGCCAATGGACCTGACCGTCAACCGGATCGCCACCGAGGCCTACGTCTCGCCGATCCAA
Source organism: Caulobacter sp. SSI4214 (assembly GCF_012184455.1). Taxonomy (NCBI): domain Bacteria; kingdom Pseudomonadati; phylum Pseudomonadota; class Alphaproteobacteria; order Caulobacterales; family Caulobacteraceae; genus Caulobacter; species Caulobacter sp. SSI4214. Next base: position 48,050 of record NZ_SZWJ01000009.1, read on the forward strand.
CCGATCAAGCCCGTGACGTCCAACGCCGAACGCGCGGAGATCGCCGATCGGCTGAAGCAGGCCGTGCGCGCCGCCCCCGCCGCGGGTACGGGGCTGAAGCTAGACATCACCGTCTAGTTTTCATTTTAGGACCAGGATCTGGTCCTTCTCTCCTAGCTGAACCATTCGCCCATTTCCTGACGCGGAGCCGTGGTCCACAGACGTTCGGGCCGGCGCATCGGTCCGTGGCGTGGCGAGCAGATGGCGCGGTGGAGACGACGGGGCGGAAGAGGCGCGGCCTTGATCGTGAGCCTCGCCGCGCATGTCGCGGCCGTCGCGGTGCTTTTCGCCGCCCATGTGACGCCGACCCCGCCCGAACCCCGGTCGGTTCAGGTGTCGCTGGTCGATCCCCCGCCGCCGCCTCCACCCCCGCCGCCGCCTCCCGCGCCGCACGAAGCGCCCAAGTCGCCGGCGAAGGCGCCCAAGAAGAAGCCTTCGCCGGAAAAGCCGAAGGCCACAGCCAGGGCCGCCCCTCGGTCCCCGCTCCGCAAGACCAAGGCTCCCATCCCCAAGGACGTCACACCGCTGCCGGCCAGCGCCAAGCCGGCCCCGGCGCGGCTGATGGGCCTGGGGGACTCCGAGCTGCAGGGCGCCGCCACCGCCGGCTCGGGCGCGGGCGGCGGAGGCGGCGGGGCGGGCTGCGACATGGTTCGGCTGCTGCAGGAGGGCCTGCGGAAGAATCCCCGCGCCCGCGCCGCTCTGATGCGGGCCCATGCCGAGACCGTCGGCTTGGGCCGCACGCCATTGCTGTGGAGCGGCGACTGGGTGCGCACCGACGGCGAGGAAGGCGACGGCCTTTCGGGTCTGCGCGAGATGATCATGATGGAGGTCGCCTTCGCCCCGGCGGCCTGCAAGGCCGAGCCGATGCGCGGCCTAGTGCTGATCTCGCTCAACGACGGCCCCGGCGGCGCGAGGTTCGCCCTGGGCGGCGGCCGCTGGCGATGGTCCGACCTGCTGTTCGCCAAGGGCGCGCGGCGGGCTGGAGGTTAAACGCCCGCCACCAATCCGCCGTCCAGCAACTCGGCCCGACCCGCCAGGCTGAGCTCGACCAGGGCCGCCATCACCGCCGAGGCTGGGGCGGCGGCCGCGCGGACCAGATCGTCGCGCGAGATAGGCGTCGGCGAAAGCAGGGCGGCGACCCTTTCACGCAGGGCGTCGTGGTCGATATCCGCGTCAGGCTGGGGGTCGTATCCGTGGTCGCGCTCGCGCAGGTGAGTGTGGCCGGACAGCGACCGCAGGACGTCCTCGGCGCCCTCGCACAGAATCGCGCCTTGGCGGATCAGGTCGTTCGTGCCCTTCGAGCGCGGATCCAGCGGCGAGCCGGGCACGGCGAAGACGTCGCGTCCCTGCTCGGCGGCCAGGCGGGCGGTGATCAGCGAACCCGACTTCAGCTCGGCCTCGACCACCACGACACCCAGTGACAGGCCGGAGATGATGCGATTGCGGCGCGGGAAGTCCTTGGCCTGCGCGCGGCGATCGGGCGCGCTTTCGGAGACGATGCAGCCCTCGGCGGCGAGGCGGGCGTGCAGCTTGTCGTGTTCGGGCGGATAGACGTCGCCGACGCCCCCGCCCAGCACGGCCACGGCGCCGGTCTTGAGCGAGCCCTCGTGGGCGGCGCCGTCGATGCCGCGCGCCATGCCCGACACGACGACATGGCCGGCGGTTCCAAGATCCGTGGCCAGTTGCCTCGCGAAGCGCTGCCCGGCCGCCGAGGCGATGCGGGCGCCGACGATGGCGATGCTGGGTTCCGACAGCAGTTCGGCGCGGCCCAGGGCCCACAGGACCGGCGGCGGCGGGTCCAGGGCGGCCAGCCTGGGCGGAAAATCGGGTTCGCCGCCACAGAGCAGACGCGCGCCCAGCTTCGCGCCGGCCTCGAGTTCGCGCTCGATCGCGTCGCGGGGCGGGAGGGACAACGGTACGGCGCGGCCGCCGCGTCGGGAGAGATCGGGCAGAGCCGACAGCGCCCGCTCGGGCGTGCCGTACCGCGTGATCAGGTGCTCGAAGGCGACGGGGCCGACGGTCTCGGTGCGCGCCAGCCGCAGCCAGGCGAAGCGCTGGATGTCCGAGAGCCGGCCTGGAATCACGGCGCGCCGGTGACGGGAGGCGGTTCCTCCGCGCTCTTCTTCTGGCCGATTCTCGGCTCCTGGCCCTTCAGCAGCCGGGCGATATTCTCCCGGTGACGGATGAAGATCAGGACCGCCATGAACAGGCAAAGGCCCAGCATCGGGTAGGGCTGGTCGAAGGCCAGGGCGAACGGCGCGGCCAGCACGGCCGCGGTGAGGGCCGCCAGCGAGCTGATGCGGAACAGGAACGCCATGGCCAGCCACGTGACGGCGGCCGCCACGCCCACGGGCCAGCAGGCGCTGAGCAGCACGCCGTAGAAGGTCGCCACGCCCTTGCCCCCCTTGAATTTAAGCCAGACGGGAAACAGGTGGCCGAGGAACGCCGCGCCGCCGGCCAGGGCGATCACAGCCGGATCGCCATGGGTCAGGAAGCGGGCCAGCAGCACCGCGACGATCCCCTTGCCGGCGTCGCCCAGCAGGGTGATGGCCGCCAGGTCCTTGCGTCCGGAGCGCAGCACATTGGTCGCGCCGATATTGCCCGAGCCAATCTTGCGAATGTCGCCCGCGCCGCCGAGACGCGTGGCGATCAGCCCGAACGGGATCGACCCGAGCAGGTAGCCTCCGATCACGGCGATCGCGAGCGTCAGGTAGGTGGCGGCGGCGAGATCTTGCACGGAGTCGACCTTAGGGCGAGTTGCGCGCGAGTTCAACCGCGACGCAAGCGTGAGTTGCGCCTTAGGTTTAGGGCAGACTCACGAAGAGGGCAAAATAGCCGTTGGCGCCGCTACAACCCCCGCAGCAGACTCACCAGCGCCGCGGCTTGCGGCGTGAACGCGAGCGGCGGGATCAGGACCGTACTGAGCACGATCGCGCCGACGCCCCAGGCATAGGCGGGGTGAACGCGCTTGCGGACGATCAGGTCGGCCACGGGTCCGGCCAGGGCGAACGCCAGGATGACCGCGAACATCACCGCCGGCGCCGCCGCGCCAAACGATCCCATCGGCAAGAGTCGGCCAAGACCCGGTCCCAGGATCGAGACGGTGGCGCAGAGCATGAGACGCTTATGCCATTCGGCTTTGCGGCGAAGCGCGATCCCGCCAGCGACCAGCCCGCCAAACGTCAGGATGCCGAGGACGTTCATGACCAGGAAGATGGTCGGCGGAAAGAACGCCGGGACCCTGTGCGCCGGAAAGGCGGAGATCGTCGCGGCCAGGCCCATGACGACCATCAGACCGGCGAGCGCGGCGCCGGCCAAGCCGACCTGCCTGTGCAGCTTTATCGAGCCGCGCGCCACGAAAGCCGGCTGAGCCACGAACACCAAGACCCAGCAGGTGAAGACCGCGCCGTGGATATGGAACAGCAGCGGTAGGCCCGGCGGCGCGAAGTCGTCGGGAACGGTCTGGCCAAAGCCGCCGATGAACACCGCGGCCATCAGCAGCGACATGATCAGGTAGAAACGCCGGCCGACGTTGGCGGCGGGCCGGCGGCCAGCTTCGATCGCGGTCATCTGGGGATCCCGAACTCTCGCCGGCGGACTGTGCGGGAGGATCGGGTCATTTACAATGGGCGAACGATGATCTTTGAGTGACGCGACCCTGGCGGATCAGCCCTCGGCCCGGTGCGCGACCCGGCCGTCGACCACGGTCATCAGCACCTGGCCCTGCAACCGACGCCCATCGAACGGCGAGTTCTTGGACTTCGACAGCAGCCGCGCCGCGTCGACGATGATCGGGGCGTCGATGTCGCACAGCACCAGGTCGGCGGGCGCGCCGGGGGCGATGCGGCCGCCGCGTAGGCTCAGCAGCTCCGCCGGGGCGAGGGTCACGGCGCGGATCAGGTCGACCATGGCGATGCGATCGTCGTGGTACAGCGACAAGAGGGCCGGCAGCAGGGTCTCCAGACCCACGGCGCCGGGAACGGCCTCGTCGAAGGGCAGGCGCTTGTCCTCGGCGGGGGCCGGGTTGTGGGCCGAGACGACGATATCGATCAGACCGCTGGCCAGCGCCTCGATCAGCGCCTGGCGGTCGTCTTCGCCGCGCAGGGGCGGGTTCAGCTTGGCGAAGGTGCGATAGTCGCCGATGTCCAGCTCGTTGAAGGACAGGTGGTTGATCGACACCGAGGCGCTGATCCGAAGCTTCTTCTTCTTGGCGCGATCCAGGGTCTCCAGCGCTTGCGCCGAGGTGATTTGATCGACCAGCAGGCGTCCGCCGGTGGCTTCCAGCAGGGCGACGTCGCGTTCGAGCATGATCCGCTCGGCCATCGGCGAGACCGACGGCAGGCCCATGCGGCCGGCGAATTCGCCCCCAGTGGCCGCGCCGCCCCGCGCGAGCCATGGGTCGACCGGACGGTGGGCCAGCAGCGCGTCGAAGCCCTTGGCGTAGGTCAGGACCCGCAGCATCACCTTGCTGTCGACGATCGGCTTGCCCGCGTCGGTGAAATAGACGCAGCCGGCTTCGCGCATGAGGCCGATCTCGGCCATCTGCTCGCCGGAAAGGCCCTTGGTCGCCGCACCCGCCACCAGGATCCGGGCGCTGTCGATGTCGCGCGCCCGTCGTAGGATGAAGTCGACCATGCTGGGGTCGTCGATGGCGGGGGCGGTGTCGGGCTGGACCACGAACGAGGTGACGCCGCCGGCGGCCGCGGCCTTGGCCGCGCTGGCCAGGGTTTCCTTGGTCTCGGCCCCGGGTTCGCCCGTCCGGACGCGCAGGTCGATCAGGCCGGGGGCGAGCAGGGCGCCGCCGCAGTCGATGACCCGAACGGCCTTGCTCAATTTGCCGAATTCGCGGCCCTTGGCGACGTCGGCGATGACGCCTTCGGAGACGATGACGCCGCCTGGACCGTCATAGCCGCTTTCCGGATCGACGAGGCGGGCGTTGACGAAGGCCAGGGGCTGAGAGACGGGCGATTTGCTCATTGGCTGGCCTCCAGGCGCGCGGCGAGGCTGGTCAGCACCGCCATCCGGGCGGCGACGCCCATCTCGACCTGGTCCTGGATCAGGCTGACGGCCGGATCGTCGGCGACGTCGCTGTCGATCTCGACGCCTCGGTTCATTGGACCTGGGTGCATGACCTTGGCTCCGGGCGCGGCGCGGGAAAGTTTTTCCCGATCAAGCCCGTAGAAACGGAAGTACTCGCGGGTCGATGGCACGAACGCGCCCTGCATCCGTTCCAGCTGCAAACGCAGCATCATGACGACATCGGCGCCGGCCAGGCCCGACTTCATGTCGTGATGGACGGTAACGCCCCAGCGTTCGGCCTGGGCCGGCATCAGGGTCGGGGGACCGACAAGGCGCACGCTGGCCCCTAGGGTGTGCAGCAGGGCGACGTTCGAACGGGCCACGCGGCTGTGCAGAACGTCGCCGCAGATCGCCACGCTCAGGCCCGAGACCCGGCCAAACGCGCGACGGATCGACAGCGCGTCCAGCAGGGCTTGGGTCGGGTGTTCGTGCTGGCCGTCGCCAGCGTTGATCACGCTGCCGCTGACCTTCTGGCTCAGCAGGCTAGCCGCGCCCGAGGAGGCGTGACGGATGACCAGCAGGTCCGGGCGCATCGCGTTCAGCGTGACCGCCGTGTCGATCAGGGTCTCGCCCTTGGCCACCGACGAGGTCTTGGGGTTCATGTTGACCACGTCGGCGCCGAGGCGTTTCCCGGCCAGCTCGAACGAGCTCTGGGTGCGCGTGCTGTTCTCGAAGAACAGGTTCATCAGCGTCCGGCCCTTCAGGATGTCGAGCGTCTTGGACGTCTGGCGATTGAAGGCGACGAAGGCCTCGGCCAGATCCAGCAGATCCGCCGCCTGGGGCGCGTTCAGGTCCCCGGCGGAGAGGAAATGGCGCTTGGGAAACGCAAAGACGCGGGCGCGGATCGCGTCGATCGCGGCGCGGGCGGGATCATGGGCTGGAGCCGTCATGAGCCCGCCTCATAGGCGGCTTTGGGGAGGAAGGAAAGGCTTCCCCCGCCCGACAGGCTCCGCGCTGCTTCCGCTCCAAGCCGGCGGGGCGCGCGCGAGCCTACAGCCCCCGCAACCGCTCTAGCGCGCCTTGCAGGATCCAGCCCGCCGCCATCTTGTCCACGACCTCGTCGCGACGCTTACGAGAGACGTCGTGTTCGTCGATCAGCACCCGCGTCACCGCCGCCGTCGACAGGCGCTCGTCCCAGAAGGTGATGGGCAGGTCGGGCTTCAGGCGCAGAATGTTGCGCGCCAGGGCGCGGTTGCTCTGGCAGCGGACGCCCTCCGTGCCGTCCATGTTCATCGGCAGGCCTACCACGATTCCGACCGCCCCCCGGCTGTCCATCAGCTTGAACAGCGTCTCGGCGTCCTTCGTGAACTTGGTCTTTTCGATCAGCGCCAAGGGGCTGGCGACGGTGCGGGTGACGTCCGAGACGGCCACGCCGATGGTCTTCTCGCCGGGGTCCAGGCCCACGATCGGGGCGTACTGGGGCAGGGCGGCGGCGAAGTCTTCGATGTCGAGAACGGGCATGGCTCTCTTTATCAGGAGCCGCGCGGCTTGAAACCTCGCCTCCGGCCTAGTAACCGACGCGTTCGAATTTCAGGAGATCCCCATGGCCATTGACGCCGCCACGGTGCGGAAGGTCGCCCGGCTCGCCCGCATCGCCGAACCCGAAGAGCGCATCGAGGCCTTGGCTCAGGAGCTCAACGGCATCATGACCTGGATCGAGCAGTTGGCCGAGGTCGACACCGACGGCTGCGAGCCGTTGACCAGCGTCGTGGCCTCCGGTCTGCCGATGCGCGACGACGTCGTCACCATGGGCGGCGATCCGGCGCGCGTGACCAGCAACGCGCCCAAGTCCGTGAACAACTTCTTCGTCGTGCCGAAGGTGGTCGAGTAATGAGCGCCCTCACGAAGCTGACCCTGGCCGCCGCGCTCGACGGCCTGGCCAAGCGCGAATTCACCTCCGTCGAACTGACCAAGGCCCACATCGAGGCCGTCGAGGCCGCGCGCCCCCTGAACGCCTACATCCTGGAGACCCCGGAAAAGGCGCTGGACATGGCCTCCAAGTCCGACGCCCGCCGGGCGCTGGGCGAGGCCGGCCCGCTTGAAGGCGCGCCGCTGGGCGTCAAGGACCTGTTCTGCACCGAGGGCGTGCGCACCACGGCCTGCTCGAAGATCCTCGAGACCTTCACGCCGACCTACGAGTCGACCGTGACCAGCCAGCTGTGGCGCGACGGCGCGGTGATGCTGGGCAAGCTGAACCTCGACCAGTTCGCCATGGGCTCGTCGAACGAGACCAGCTACTTCGGTCCGGTCACCAACCCCTGGCGCGCCAAGGGTTCGGACAAGGCCCTCACGCCGGGCGGCAGCTCCGGCGGTTCGGCCGCCGCCGTCGCCGCCGACCTGTGCCTGGGCGCCACGGCCACCGACACCGGCGGTTCGATCCGCCAGCCGGCCGCCTTCACCGGCACCGTGGGCATCAAGCCGACCTATGGACGCTGCTCGCGCTGGGGCGTCGTCGCCTTCGCCAGCTCGTTGGACCAGGCCGGCCCGATCGCCAAGACCGTCGAGGACGCGGCCCTCCTGCTGACCTCGATGTCGGGTCACGACCCCAAGGACTCGACCAGCCTGAACGTGCCGGTTCCGGACTTCACGCAGTTCGTCGGAAAGTCGGTGAAGGGCCTCAAGATCGGTATCCCCAAGGAATACCGCGTCGACAACATGCCGGCCGAGATCGAGAAGCTTTGGCAGGACGGCATCGCCTGGCTGAAGGACGCTGGCTGCGAGATCGTCGACATCAGCCTGCCGCACACCAAGTACGCCCTGCCGGCCTATTACATCGTGGCCCCGGCCGAGGCCTCGTCGAACCTCGCCCGCTACGACGGGATGCGCTACGGCCTGCGGGAAGAGGGCGCGAACCTCACCGAGATCTACGAGAACACCCGCGCCGCCGGCTTCGGCGACGAGGTCAAGCGCCGCATTCTCATCGGCACCTATGTGCTGTCGGCCGGCTATTACGACGCCTACTACCTGAAGGCCCTGAAGGTGCGTCGCCGCATCGCCGAGGACTTCGACAACGCGTGGACGAAGTGCGACGCGATCCTCACCCCGACCGCGCCCTCGGCGGCGTTCGGCTTGGGCGAGAATTCGAACGATCCGATCGCCATGTACCTGAACGACGTCTTCACGGTGACGACGAACCTGGCGGGCCTGCCGGGCCTCTCCCTGCCGGCTGGTCTCGACGCCAATGGTCTGCCGCTGGGCTTGCAGATCATCGGCAAGCCTCTGGACGAGGCGACGGTGTTCTCGGTCGCCGGGGCGGTCGAGAAGGCCGCTGGCTTCAAGGCCAAGGCCGAGAAGTGGTGGTGATCTAAGGAAAAGGGCGGCTCCTGAAAGAGCCGCCCTTCTTCTTTAGTGGTTTGGATTACATCGGGTTCGCGGTGTCCGGAACCGTCTGACGCTGCGGCGCGGCCGCGGGCGGGGTCACCAGAGGCGGCTGCGCGGCCACGACCGGCGCGGGCGCCGCCACGACGGGCGGAGACGCCGGGACGGTGGCGCTGACGTTGGCCGAAGCGCTTTCGGCGTCCGGAGCGCGTTCGCTCGCGCTGCTTCGGTGAGAAGCCGTAGCGGCCTTCGACTGGACGCGCGGCGTCGAGGGAGACGCCTTCGTCGCGGGGGCGTTCGAGGCTAGTTCCGTCGGCTTAGTGGCCGGCGCCGGCGTTTCGGCGGCTTCGACAGGGGCGGGCGTGGCCGTTTTCGGCGCGGCCGTCGCGGCGGTCGCGCTCCTCAGCGACGCCGGATCGGTCGGGGCGTCGCGATGGTCGGCCATTGAAGCCCAGATCAAGCCGCCGGCGACGATGGCCAGCACCGGCGCGCCGACCATGAGGGGCAGGTTGCCACGGGTCTTGCGCGAGGGCTTTCGAGCATAGACCGGCTGATTGGGAAACAGAGCCGAAGCATTCGGGTCGGTCGAAACCATCGGTTCCGCCGTATCGAAATTAAGAGTGGGGCGGGCAGTACGAGCCGTAGCCATTTCTACCTCCATGAGTGAGCGGTTCGTGGAATCGAACGGCGCGATAACTCAGAAGTTCCCCGGCCATGCAATAGTGCATGTTTCGACCAAAACTCGCCTTATTGTGAGAAGGCTTATCTGGACGGTCCAGCTTACTTAAGAGGGCTGGCGCCTTCTGGGACGGGGCGGGACGCGTGACCGTTCCAAGAAGCGCGTCGAAAGCTTTTCCGGCCCCGCTCGCTTGATGTAGAGAGACGCCCATGACGCAAGAATCCAAACAGATCCAAGGCCGCACCGGCCCCTGGGAAATGGTCCTCGGTCTTGAGGTGCATGCTCAGGTCGCCAGCAAGTCCAAGCTCTTCTCCGGCGCCGCCGTCGGCTTCGGCGCGGGTCCGAACGAGCAGGTCAGCCTCGTGGACGCCGCCATGCCGGGCATGTTGCCGGTGCTGAACCGGTTCTGCGTCGAGCAAGCCGTGAAGACGGGCCTTGGCCTGAAGGCCCAGATCAATCTGAAGAGCCGCTTCGACCGGAAGAACTACTTCTATCCGGACCTGCCGCAGGGCTATCAGATCAGCCAGTTCGACCAGCCGATCGTCGGCGAGGGCGTCGTCACCGTCGAGCGCGATGACGGCACGACCTTCGACGTGCGCATCGAGCGCCTGCACCTGGAACAGGACGCCGGCAAGTCGCTGCACGACCAGGATCCGAACGCGACTTATGTCGACCTGAACCGCGCGGGCACGGCTCTTATGGAGATCGTCTCCAAGCCCGACATGCGGACCTCGGAAGAGGCCGCCGCCTACGTCAAGAAGCTGCGCACCATCCTTGTCTATCTGGGCACCTGCGACGGCGACATGGAGAAGGGCAACCTGCGCGCCGACGTGAACGTCTCGGTCTGCCGTCCGGGCGACTACGAGAAGTTCCGCGCCACGGGCGACTTCAGCCACCTGGGCACGCGCTGCGAGATCAAGAACGTCAACTCGTACCGCTACATCCAGCAGGCCATCGAGTACGAGGCCCGCCGCCAGATCGAGATTCTCGAGGACGGCGGCAAGATCGACCAGGAGACCCGCCTGTTCGACCCGAACAAGGGCGAGACCCGCTCGATGCGCAGCAAGGAAGAGGCGCACGACTATCGCTACTTCCCCGATCCCGACCTGCTGCCGTTGGTTTTGGACTCGGCCTGGGTGAAGTCGATCGAGGAAACCCTTCCGGAGTTGCCGGACGCCAAGAAGGCGCGCCTGCAGAGCCAGTACGGCCTGTCGGCCTATGACGCCGGCGTGCTGATCATCGACGCTGATCGCGCCGACTACTTCGAGGCCGCCGCGAAGGGGCGCGACGCCAAGCTGGTGGCCAACTGGGTCACCAACGAGCTGCTGGCCAAGCTGTCGGCGGCCGGGACCGAGTTCGCGAACTCGCCGCTGCCGTCGTCGGACATCGCCCAGCTGGTGGAGCTGATCGAGAATGGCACGATCTCGTCGAAGATCGCCAAGGAGGTCTTCGAGCACATGTGGGCCGGCGAGGGCCGTCCCTCGGAGATCGTCGAGAAGCGCGGCCTCGTGCAGATCAACGACACGGGCGCGATCGAGAAGGCCATCGACGAGTTGATCGCCGGCAATCCGGACAAGGCCGAGGCCGTGAAGGACAAGCCGCAGGCCTTGGGCTGGTTCGTCGGTCAGGTCATGAAGGCCACGGGCGGCAAGGCCAACCCCGGCACGGTCAACGCCTTGCTGCGCCAGAAGCTCGGCGTCGAGTAGCATCGACCGGTCAGCGGATATGACGAGGGCCCGGGGCGAAAGCCGCGGGCCCTTCTTCGTTGATGCGTAGGTCTAGTGGGGCGGGCCAGGCGGGGACATGGAGTCCGGTCCGGTCATGGGCGCTTCTGGGCCGGGCTTGTGCTTCTTGCCCTTCTTCGCGGCCCTATCGGGAGGAGTTGGCGCGGTCCTCTCGTCGGCGACGCCCGGCGGCGGCGGCGGCGGCGGCGCGGGGGGCTGGGCGGTCGTGGTGCCGGGATTGTCCACGGGCGGCGGCGGTGGCGGCAGGTTGCCGGGCGGCGTGGCGTTGGTCGGGGGCGTCGATTGCGGCGCGGGCGAGGGATCGGGCGTCGAGGTCGGCGGCAGGCCGGTCTGGGCCAAGGCCGAGCCGGCGTAGGCGGCCGCGGCCAGGGTCAGGGCGACCGTCGTGATGCGCAGGGTCTTCATCGCGTTGGGACCAAATTACTGCAGCGTCGGAATGTGACGCGGGGCTAACGCTGACCCGGCAATGCGGTCGAATTGACTTCGCAATCAGGCCATTGGGCCGCATACGCGGCGAGGTCGAGGCGGGGATGGCGGCAAAACGGCGCCCCAGGCAAAGCCCAGGACGCCGTGTCTAGAGACCTAAGGGTCTTCAGGTCTAGCGATTGGCGATGACGTCGAAGATCAGTCCGCTGGCGATCGCGGCCAGGACGTAGTCATTGCCAGTCCGGTACCAGTAGTAGCCCCGGGGCGGCGGGCGCAGGTGGTAGCGATAGTAGTCATGGACGATATAGCCGCCGCCACGATAGTAGCCGGGCAGATACCCGCCCCGCGACCAGGCGACATAGCCGGGGCGATAGCCAGGACGGCCGTAATAGGCGGGCGGGGGCGGTCCGTAGGCCCAGCGATTGTTGTAGTAATAGCCGTTGTGACGGCCGCGATCCCAGTCGCGATCCCAACCGCCGCGGTCCCAGCCGCGATGTTCGCCACGGTCCCAGTCACGGCGATCGCGATCCCAGCCGCGATCGTGATCCCAGCGGCCTCGGTCCTGGGCGGCCGCGTCGCCGGCGGTCAGGGCCATCGGCCCGGCCACCGAGGCCACGGCGGCGATGGTGAGCAGCAGACGTTTCATCTCGTCTTCTCCTAAGGCGCGACGGTTTTGGAAAACACGCCGCCTGGAAACTTCCCTCGATCTTGAAACGCACGATGCGGTCGTTCGGCTGAACCTGATCTGAATGAGCTGGTCAGGCTTTTCCGAGAGGGCTTGGCGCGGGCCGGCCTCGCGGCCATCTTCTGGATCAATCACAAGCACTGGGAGAGAAGGCCGATGAGCCAACCGATCGCGCTGTACTATTGGCCCACGCCCAATGGCTGGAAGGTGTCCATCGCCCTGGAGGAGATGGGCCTGCCCTACGAGATGATCCCGGTGAACATCGGGACGGGCGAACAGTTCAAGCCCGACTTCCTGGCCATCAGCCCGAACAACCGGATGCCGGCCATCGTCGACCCCGAGGGACCCGACGGCCAGCCGATCTCGATCTTCGAGTCGGGCGCCATCCTGCAGTACCTGGGGCGTAAGTCTGGCCAGTTCTACGGCGAGACCGAGCGGGACCGGGTCGAGATCGACCAGTGGGTCATGTGGCAGATGGGCGGGCTGGGCCCCATGGCTGGCCAGACACACCATTTCCGCCAATACGCCGCCTCGATCATCGCCGATCAGCGTCAGATCGCCTATGGCGCCATCCGCTACACCAACGAGACACACCGTCTGTACGGGGTGTTGAACAAGCGCCTGGAGGGGCGCGATTTCATCTGCGGCCAATTGTCCATCGCCGACTTCATGAGCTGGCCGTGGATTGTGCCGTGGAAAAACCAGGGCATCATTCTCGACGAATTCCCGAACCTGAAGGCGTGGTTCGAGCGCGTGGGCGGTCGAGAAGCGGTGCAGAAGGGCTTCAAGCTCGGCGCGGAACTGAGATCGGGCGGTCTGCAAGCCTCTGGAAAGGCGGCGGAAGAGGCTCGCCGAGTCCTGTTCGGGCAGCGGGCGCGTTAACCGGCTGTATACTGGCCTTTACGCCGCGTAATATCCTTGAACAACTCGTGTATTCGTCGATAAATTCATGATGTTCGCGCGTTTAACTATATGTTCAGCCGCTTTGGACTTTTCTTCTCTCAGGCTCTGATCCGGCAAAAGGCCGGGGCGAGCTTGAGAGAGGAGATGAGCCATGATGTTGATGAACGAACCGCCGGCCGTCGTCGCCACGCTGCCGCTGCCCACCGCCGAATCCACCGGCGACGAGCTGTTCCGGATGGGGCTGCTGTATTCGACCGGTCAGGGCGGCGCGCCGCTGGACTATGTGTCGGCCCACATGCTGTTCAACCTGGCCGCCATGCGCGGGTCGGTCGAGGCCAAGATCTATCGCAAGGAGCTGTCGCAGGAGATGGCCAGCGAGGACGTCGCCGAGGCTCAACGCCAGGCTCGCGAATGGCTCGCCCACGGCTAAGAGCCCGGTTCTCCGGGCTCGGTCCGCTCCCGGCTCGGGCCGGGGTCGCGGTCAGTTGCCGTTGACGTTCCCGTTGATCGCGTAGCTGAAGCTGATGGGCAGCAGATCGCGGAAATACTGCTGCATGAAGAGTCCCGCCTCGGCGACGCCGCTGCGGGGCACATAGACCACGTCGAAGCGGCGCAGGGGCACGAGGTCCGCGCCGCCGCCCCTGGTCAGGCCCGCGAGCATGTTCGCGGTGCGCATCATCGCCTTGCCGTCCGGCCCGCGGCGAATAATCACAACCTGATTGCGTTTCGCGCCGGGGGTGAAGCCGCCCGCCTGGATGATGGCCCGCAGAGCGTCTCCGTCGCCGGCCATGTCGAAGACGCCAGGATTCTTGACCTCGCCGCCGACGAAGATCTTCAGCGGCGTCGTCGACTTCACCGAAATCTGCACCTGGGGACGCAGCAGCTGGCTGGAATAGGCTTGGCTGATCGAGCCTTCCAGGTCCTGGATCGTGCGATCGGCCGCCATGACCGGACTGATCAGAGGCAGGGACACGCGGCCGTCCGGCTGGACCGTCACCGTCTTGTTGAGCTCCGGCGCGGAGGGCACGGTCAGTTCGATCTCGTCGCCGGGATAGAAGCGGTAGGAGGGCTCGTCGTCGCTCCAGTCGGCATAGCCGATATTGGGGAAGCGCGCCGTCGGCCTGGGCCCCGGCGTGATCGGTTCGGCGTCGATGTGCCCGCAAGCGGCGAGGCCGCTGGCCGTCAGGACCACGGCCAAGGCCGTCCAGAGATGCGTGCGCCTGTGCATGGGGCAAGTCTTAACAGGAATGGGTAACGAACCCTTAAGGCTGCTCGCTCCAGGGTGCGAAGCAGATTGAACCGTTCGGATTCGCATGTCGACGAGCGCCTGGATCAGCGTGCCCCACGACCCGCCGCCTCGTAGCGTTGGCGGGCTGGGCGGCGCGCGTCCGCGTTACGCGCCGACCGACTTCGTCACCCTGCTTTGGCGCGAGAAGTGGCTGATGCTGGGCGTCTTCCTGGTGATCGTGGTGCTCGGCGCCGGTTTCGCCATGACGCTGAAGAAGACCTATACGGCCAATTCCAGCCTCTTTGTTCGCCTCGGCCAGGAATATGTCTACGAACCCCGGGCCGGCGACGCCGGCCGCGGCGCGGTGCCCAATAGCGATCAGGTCATCCAGTCGGAGGCCGAGATTCTCAACAGCGGCGAACTGCACGAGCGCGTGATCCGCAAGCTCGGCCTCGGCGCCATCTTTCCGAAGGTCGCCGACAAGTACGCCCGCGCGACGCCGGAGGAGAAGCGGAAGCTGATGGGAGAGGCGCGCGACGCGATCGGCAAGAATCTGAAGATCGAAACGGCGCCGGACAACTCGATCATCCGCCTGTCCTACCAGCACCAGGACGCGGACATGGCCGAAAAGGTGCTGAACACCCTGCTTGAGGAATATCTCATCTACCGCCGCACCTTGCTGATCGGCGGAGAGAGCCGCGTGTTGGAGCGCCAGCGGGATATCTTCGAGCGCAAGCTCTCCGAGGCCGACGCGGCCTATCAGGCGTTTCTGAGCACCAACGATATCGGCGACTTCAACGCCCAGAAGACGGCCCTGATCCAGTTGCAGGCCCAGGTCGAGCAGCAAAAATACGCTGTCGAGGCGCAACTTCAGGACCGGACCGGCCGGCTGGCCGCGGTCGAGGCCGAGCTCGCTCGCACGCCCGCCGAGACCGTCCTCTATCGCGACACCGACATGTCGGCCTCGACCAAGCTGGCGCAGCTGAAGCTCGAGCGCGAGGGGCTGTTGGCCCGCTACACGCCGAACGCCAAGCCGATCATCGACATCAACGCCCAGATCGCTCAGCTGGAGCAGGGCCTGGCCGCCGGTCGCACGGCGGGCGAAGGCGCGCGCCGCAGCGGCCCCAACCCCATCTGGCAAACCCTGCAAACGACCCGTAACGACCTGAAGGCGGAGGTCGCGGCGCTGCAGAAGTCGCAGGCGATCTACGCTCAGCAGGTGCCGGACGTGAACGCGCGCCTGCTGCGTCTGGCCCAGCTGGAGCCTCAGTTCAACGAACTGTCCCGCGATCGCGACGTTCTGTCGTCGAATGTCCGGGATTTCACGGTGAAGGAACAGCAGGACGAGGCTCAGCGCCAAATGTCGGCCGAAGGCAGCGACAATATCCGCATCGTCCAGCGCGCCGTCGCGCCGTCGACGGGCAAGAGCCTGAAGAAGCCGGTTCTGATGCTGGCCGTCGTGTTCGCCCTGTTCACCGCGCTGTGCGCGGGCCTGGTGCGCATGTTCCTGCGCCCGGGGCTGCAGACGCCGGCCTCGGCCGCGCGAACCCTGAACATGCCCGTGCTGGCGACCGCCGGCTACAAGCGGTGAGCGTTTTCGTCGCCTTTCGCCGACAGGGTTAATGTCGCAACTTGCCATCTCTTGAGTGCGTGGCGATTCGGTAGATGGTCGACTTGAACGTCGAGATGACGGAGCTTTGGAGCGCGCTGGGAGCCCCCCCGGCTGGGCGTCCGCACGTCATCCAGTTCGTTTCGGCGCGGCGAGGCGAGGGGACCTCGACGGTCGCCCGCGAGTTCGCTCGTTTCGCCTCGCGACGCGCCGGCCGTAAGACCTGGCTGATCGACCTTGATTTGAACCATCCCAGTCAGCTCGCCGCGATCGCGGCCGAGGCGAACCGCTTTGGTCCCTTGGGCCCGCCGGTCGCCGCCTCGCCGGACGGTTCGGCATTTTTCACGGTTCAACCCCCAACGCCCCGGGCGGAAGGCGGCGTCTGGCCGGACTCCAAGTTTCTGGTCGGCCACAGCGTCGGCGGCCCTCGGCTTTGGATCGCTCGCTTCAATCGCGAAGCGCTGCGTGGCCGCCAGCAGGTCCACGTCATCCCCTCCGCCGATTATTGGCGAGCGTTGCGCAAGCACGCCGAGGTGATCGTGGTCGACAGTCCGGCGGCCGATCGATCCCAGGCCGCCACCACGGTCGCTTCGCACATGGACCAGACGGTGCTGGTGGTCTCGGCCGATCAGCCCGATGTGCGCCAGCCGGCTTTGCTGCGAGACGCCCTGATCGCCGCGGGCGGCCAGTGCGCGGGCATGTTCTTCAACAAGGTCTCGGTGCAGCCGCCGGCCTTCCTGAAGGCGATCCTGCCGTGACGATGGCGGGAGAGCCCAGGGCTCTCCGGCCCTCGACGCTGACGATCGCCGCCGCGGTGGCGATGCTGCTGATCTACAGCTCGGGCTGGCAACTGCCGATCTTCGGCGAAAAGTCGGACGAGTCGGCTTCGGCCCTGCTGCGGGTGGCCTTCCTGCCGGCCTACGCCCTCGGCTTCTTTCTGGTGGCGGGCGATCCTTGGAACATGCTGCGGGCCACGCTGCGGCAGCCGTTTCTGATCCTCTTGATGGGCGTCGTGGCGGCGTCGATCTACTGGTCCATTCAGCCGGATGTGTCGATAAGGCGCGGCTTCGCGGTGGGCTGCACGACGATGTCGGGATTGGTCCTGGCGGCGCGTTTTCGCTGGGCGGATTTGGCGAAGGTGTTCTCGATCACCTTCGCGCTGCTGATCGTTGGCAGCTACCTTGTCAGTATCGCGATGCCCCGCGTGGGCGTCATGACCGAGCTCTTCCCCGGCGCCTGGCGCGGGCTTTGGATGGAGAAGAACGCCCTGGGCGGCCTGATGGCGCTGGGCATCTGCATCCTCTGCGCCACCGCCCTGCTGACGCCGCGCTCGGCCCGGATCTGGCTGCCCTTCGCGGCCCTGGCGTTTGGTCTGGTGATCCTTTCGCAGTCCAAGACCTCTCTGGCCTCGCTGGTGCTCGGCCTCTTGGCGCTGGGCTTCGTGTGGATCGCGCAACGGGGACCCGCCTTTGGCGCCGCCGCCACATGGGCGGCGGTCAGTGGCGCGGCCCTGCTGGGCGCGTTCGTCCTGCTGGCCTCGGACGTCTTTTTTCACCTCCTGGGCAAGGACGCCACCTTCACAGGCCGAACTCAAATCTGGACCGCGGCCATGCGCCAAATCCAGGAGCGACCCTGGCTAGGCTATGGCTATGCGGCCGTCTGGAGCGACAAGTCGGGCTGGGGGCCGCTGGCCTGGATCGTCCACGACGCCAAGTTCACGCCCCAGCACGCCCACAATTCGTGGATCGAGCAGTGGCTGGGCATGGGCATTGTCGGCCTTTGCGCGTGGGGACTATTCTACCTGCAGACCATGGCGCTGGCGGTGATCTCGGTCTTCCGTGACCGAGGCGCGATGCTGGCCTTCCCTTTTCTTGTCGTCTACAGCCTGGTCAGCCTGACCGAGAGCATCGCGGTGGTCTATAACGACTTCCGCTGGGCGATCTTCGTCGCCCTCGCCGCCAAGCTGGCCTTTTCCGACAGGGCGCAAGAACAAGTCTGATCAGAGGCCGATCCGGCGCGCGCCCTCGGCCACGGTCACAACGTCGAAGCCCTCGGCCGTCGCGCGGTCGATCAGCCGTTCCAGGCCTCCCGTCGTGCAGCCCCATTGCGAAGGGCGATCCGCGACGTCGTGGGTGTAGAGGATCAGCCAGGCGTTGCGGGCCTTGGCCCTGTCTAGCCAAGCCTTGGCGATGGCCTCGCCGTCGTCGCCCTCGATGCCCACCGCCGGCGCCTGGTTCAGGTCGGCGCCGTTCGTGATCAAGCCGTGGTGCAGGGCGCGGAGGGTCTTGAAGCGGCCGGCGAGGGCGGTCTTGGCCGGCGCGCCGACGTCGCCATAGGGATAGGCGAAGCTGACTGGCGCGCCGGTTCCCCAGGCCGCCAGGGCCTCGGCGTTGCGCTCGACGTCGCTGATCGTGATCGCCGCCGAGGACTGTCCGCAGTCCAGGTGGGAATAGGTGTGGCAGGCGATCTCGTGGCCCGCGTCATGCAGGCGACGCGCGTCCTCGCCGGTGGCGAAGCGCCCCATCGGACCATCACGTCCGGAGAGGCCTGCCGCGAAATAGTAGGTGCCGCGCAGACCGCGATCCTCCAACGCCTTGGCGCCGGCCTCGCAGGCGGTGGCGGGGGCGTCGTCGAAACTGAACGACACCACCGGCCGATCCAGCTTGACGCGCGCCGGTCGGCGGTGAGCCAGGCGGATCAGGCGACGGCGCAACTTGCCCTTCAGCGAGCGATCGGGCTCGTAGGCGTCGACCTTGTCGAAATCGGCCGACATCAGACGGCCTCGCTGTAGAGCGACGCGCGATAGAGGCGCATGGCGAACGCGCGAAGCGATAGGGGCGCCGCCTCGGCCAAGGCCAGCCGCTTGAGCACCGGTCGCCAGACGCCGCTCAGCGGAACGTTCTTCAGCGCGCTGGCGACCTTGTAACTGGGATAGGCGCTGACAATGTCGCGGTGCGCCGTGACCACGCGGGCGAAGTTGGCCGCCGACTGCTCGTACTTGGCAGCCATGACCGAAGCGCTGTCGAGGCCGAGGTGCGAGGCGGTGTTGTCGATGTGAAGGATCGGGTGCCGGCGAGCCACGCGCATGGCCCACTCCACGTCCTCCCAGCCCCAACCGGAAAAGTCTTCGTCGAAGCCTATGGTCTCGAAGACGTCCCGACGCACCAGCAGGTTCGAGGTGAACACATGCTTTTCGGGGGCCTTGGCGCGGTCCGGGGCGGGGGTGCAATCGCTCTTCAGCGCCATGGTTCGGTGCAGGGCGGTTTCGGGGCGTCGGGGCGTTTGGTCCATGGTGAAGCCGCCGAACGCCACCGGCGCGTCGCTTTCGGCGACGGCGAGCCAGCGCGACAGGAAGTTATGGGTGTCGGGCAGCATGTCGCTGTCCAGGAACAGGAAGTGTCCGCCGCGCGCGTGGCCGGCCAGGCGATTGCGGCCCTTGGCGCGGCCTTCGTTGCTGGACAGGCGGATGAAGTGGGCGGGGATGCGTGACGTGTTGATCCGCCGCGCGATCCGCTCGGCCAGGACGTCGTCGCCGCTTCCATCATCCAGCACGATGACCTCGGCGCCCGCGCCGGGATCGTCCAGCGCCTTCAGCAGGGCCGTGGGATCGTCGCGATAGGTCGGAATGAGAACCGACAGGCGCGGTCGCGCGTGGGCCCACGCGGCGTTCTCGATGCGGATCTCGGTGATGGGCATGGTCATAGGGCGAGCGCCCTCCGCCGGAGGATCAGGTTGAGCTTGGCGCGCAGGCCGCCGATATCGAGGCCCAGGACGATGGCGCCATAGACCGCCGCGCCGACGCCGGCCTTCAGGGCCAATTCCGGTAGTCCGCCCAGCGCCGGAACGAGGCGAACGCAGGCGGCCATGGCGAGGCATGCGAATCCGCCCCTGACCAAGACGTCCAGCGGCATCGGCAGAGGGCAGGCGCGACGGCCTAGCGTCCAGGCCACGATCGCGCCGAGGCCGTAGCTCAGCGTCGTGGCCCACAGCGCGCCGTCCAGGCCGAGACGCGGAATGAGGGCGAGGTTGAGCAAGACATTGGCCGCCGCCGGTATGCTCATGCTGACGATCAACAATGGAGTCCGGCGCGCCAGCGTGAAGGCTTGCAACAAATAGTAGGTGGTCATGCCCGCCAGCCAGCCGCTGGCGGCGATCCAGGGCGTGACATGGCTGGCGCCGGCCCGCAGCGCCTCGCCCACCATCAAGTCCGCCAGCGGACGGGCGACCAGCGCCAGGCCGACGGCGGCCGGCGCGGTCAGCAGGATCATGAAGCCGGCCTGCTCGCGCGCGGCTTCGGAGAGCGCGGCCTGACCGCCGCGTTCCAGGGCCTGGATCAGCGCCGGACCGCCCGCCATGCCCAGCCAGATGAAGACGACGTCCAGCGTGCGGCTGCCGAGCGAATAGCCGGCGTGATAGACGCCGACCGTGGCCTCGTCGAGAAAGGCGGCCAGCAGCAGGCGGTCGGTGCTGGCCAGCACCAGGGCCAGGATCAGCGACAAGGCGACGGGCAGGCCATAGGCGGCGTAGCCCCTGGCCAGGCTCGCGTCGAACCGCCCGCCGGCGACCCGTTTCAATTCGCCTGGCAGGATAACCACGGCGCATAGGGCCGAGACCGCGCCGACCCCAAGGACCGGCGCGGCGCCGCCCAGACCGGCAAGGGCCAGGGCAAGACCGATCGCGAAGCCGCCCGCGCTCTGCGCGATGGCCAAGATGGCGGCGCCCGAGACCTCGCCGGCGGCGCGCCGTCGCTCCTGGGCCAGCTTCATGAGGCTGTTGGCCAAGGTCGAGCCAAGGGCCGCCACCAAGGCGACCTTCATCGGGGCGGACAGCGGCGCCAGCATGACGGCCGCGCAAGCCAGGGGAACGAGTACGGCGGCGCCAAGCCAAAGCCGATAGAGGGTGGCGAAATGGTCGGCGAGGCGTCCGTCCTGACCCCGCGTCGCCAGGAAGCGGGCCATGGCCGCTTCGGTCCAGGTCAGCAGCATCGTCTGGGTCAGACTGCCGACCGAAAAGGCCAGGGCGTAGACGCCATACTGGGCGGGATCCAGCACACGCGTGAACAGAACGATGGTGAGCAAGCCCACCACCCCCTGCACGACATTGACCGGCAAGTAGCCGAGGACGCCGCGCCAGAACATCGTCGCCGACCTAGCGCACCGCCGACCGATCCCCCAGCAGGCAGGGGATGGTCATGGCGATGATGTAAAGGTCCAGCCAGAACGACTGGCGCTCGATGTACTCGACGTCCAGGGCGACGCGCTGGCGCACGCTCTCGGGGGTATCGACGGGGCCGCGGGAGCCCTTGATGGCCGCCCAGCCGGTCAGGCCGGGCTTCATGCGGTGGCGGTGCGCGTATTCGGCCACCAGCTTGGCCGACTCGACGCCGCCGGTCTTCATGCCGATCGCGTGGGGGCGGGGACCGACGATCGACATCTCGCCACGCAGCACGTTGAACAGCTGTGGCAGTTCGTCCAGGCTCGTCTTGCGGATGAACTTGCCGACGCGGGTGACCCGGTCGTCGTTGGCGCTGATCTGCCGCGCGGCTTGGGCGTCGGCCATCTCATGACGCATCGACCGGAACTTCCAGACGAGGATCTCCTCGTTGTTGAAGCCATGGCGGCGCTGGCGGAAGAAGATCGGGCCGGGGCTGTCCAGTTTCACGGCCAGGGCGACGATCAGCATGACGGGGCCGGCGACCACCAGGCCCAGGATCGCGACGGTCAGGTCCTGGGCGCGCTTGATCCAGGCGTGGCGCGGCGAGAGCCCGGCGCCGGAGAGCTCGTTTTCCCCGCCGGCCGCGATCCGCGCCAGGGCCAGGTCGTCCTCGGCCGGGCCTCCGACGCCGATGAAAAGGTTGAGAGGGTTGGGCAGAACGCCCAGCTTGTCGACCAGTTGGCGCACGCGAACCTCGGCGGTCGATCGCACCGCGATCACGACCCGGTCGACATAGGGCATGATGCGGTGGTCAAGCAGGGCGTTGGTGTCGCCCAGCACTGGCACGCCCATGATGGTCTCGGGCGCGCGGTCCAGGCGATCGTCGAAAACGCCCAGCACATTGACCTCGCCGGTGCGCATGGCCGCGTTGATCAGCCGCTCGGCGTTGGCCGTGGCGCCGATGACGACGATGTTCGGCGTCAGGCGACCTTGTTTGCGTCCGTCGGCGATCACGCGCCACCAGACGGCTTGCAGACCGGCCAGTCCGACCGTGGCCGTGGCCAGGGTCCAGAAGGTCGAGGCGTCGGGATGACCCGACAACAGGACAACGGTCGACGCGGCGAGGAAGCTCGCGGCCAGCGCCGGCGCCGCTCGACTGAGGTGGCGTCGCGCGGTGTCGCCTCGCGGGAAGCCGTAGAGGCCCAGCGCGCGCAGCCCGATCAGCGCGGTGATCGCCCACAGGCCCCCAGCGATCGGATGGCCCTCCGCCGTGACGCCCAGCGCCGCCAGGACGGCGGCCAGGATGTCGACGACGCGGAAGATCCGCGACAGCGGCCGGGTCTCCAGTCGCGCCCGCGATGGTATCAGCTGGCCGGGGCGAAAGGGACCCCGCCGCGCCTTGCCGGCCTCTTCGCCGTCGACGTCGGCGCGCGCGCGCTTGTCCGCCCGCGCGAGGAAAGCGACGGCGGGTTGGGCTTCGGCGGTAGGCGGAGCGGCGGGCTGCATGACGCTTGTCGTTTCAAAAACCGCGTTCAACCTAGCCTCGCCGTCTGAGCGCCGCGTTAACATGGTAATTTTCCGCGACGACGCCGTTGTCTTCTCGAAGCGAACAGGCTATCGAACCGCTCCCTCTCAGGAGGAAACGTGGCCGAGAGGCTGAAGGCACCGCTTTGCTAAAGCGGCATACCCCTAAAGGGTATCGAGGGTTCGAATCCCTCCGTTTCCGCCATTCCCTTTTTTCCAGACATATCCACCGGCGTCCGCAAACGTCCGATGTCCTTTCGTCATTCTCACCGCCGCGCGCCCCGGTCACGGGTTCCGCGGCTCGTTCCGTGACTGGGCGGCGGATGTTCAGGGAGGGGGCTCGCGCTTCAACTGGTCCTTAAGCCCTTGGGCGCATGATGTTTCTTCGCGCGGCCGCTTTAGGCCGATTGGAGAGCGTCATGTCGATCATGACTTCCAGCACCCGCCGCACCGGCGACCACTTCGAACCCACCGATGTCGATCCCCAAGTTCAGCGCCGGTTGCGCGGCTATCTTGAGCAGATCGACTACACCGCCTTCGCGTCGAACAAGGCGGTGCTGGGCGCGACGCTGGCGCGCGTCGAGGGCGAACGCTTCCAGCGGCTGGCCGTGGCGGCCGCCACCGCCCGCGCCAAATGGGTGGCCGAGGCCGCCGCCATGACCGAGGCCGGGCCTTCGCTGTCGGAAGCCCAGGTCACGCGCCTAGCCCACCTTCGCGCGGCCTTCGAGGAACTGTCGGCGGTCTATGAGGCCACGCGGCGAATGGTCGAGCGGGGCTATGTGACGTATCGCCCCAACCAGGCCTAGATTTAATTTATCCGGGTATTATTGACTCCGGATATTGTCCGGATAAAACGTGCGTCCAGGAGGCGGTCATGTCCGGACGCAAGGCGCTGCTGCGCGCATATAAGGAACGCAAGGTCGAGGCGGGGATCTACGCCGTGCGCTGCGTGGCGACCGGCGAAGCGTGGGTCGGCGCGACACCTGACCTGTCGACCCGCCAGAGCGGCGTCTGGTTCTCGCTGCGTCTGGGTTCGCATCGCGACAAGAGCCTGCAGACCGCCTGGAACGCCCATGGCCCCGACGCCTTCGCGTTCGAAGCGGTCGAGGCCGTCGACACCGAGGGGCTGGACCGGTTCGGTCGCGACAGCCGACTGAAGGAACGCCGCCAGCACTGGATCGCGGCGCTTAACGCCAGGGGGCTGATGTGACGGGAACGGACGACAATGAGTCGGTCTACGTGGTCTTTCACGGGACCCGGCGTGTAACGGTCGGCTCGAAGCTGGACGCGGCGCTGGCCGCGCGAGAGCTGATTGGGGAAGCCGGCGTCGTGATCTTCGGACCCGATGGGCGCTCGGTCGACTTCGACCTCAGCGGCGAGCCCGAGGCCTTGGCGGCGCGCATGGCCCCGGCGGCCGATGCGCCGCGCGGACGCGGGCGGCCAAAGCTGGGCGTGGTGGCGCGCGAGGTGACGCTTCTGCCGCGTCACTGGGACTGGCTGGCGGCCCAGCCGGGCGGCGCGTCGGTGGCGCTGCGCAAGCTGGTCGAGGCGGCGCGCCGCGCGGCCGACGGGCCTGATCGCATCCGCGGCTCGCGCGAAGCGGCCTATCGCTTCGCCTCGGCGATGGGCGGGAACCTGCCGGGCTTCGAGGAGGCCATGCGGGCGCTGTTCGCCGGCGACGACGCCGGCTTCGAAGCGCGGATCGAGGAGTGGCCCGCCGATATCGCCGGGCAACTGCGTCGCTACGCGGCCGAGGCTTTCGGACTGGATCCGGCGACCAGCGCCTAACGCGCTTAGCCTTTCTTCGGCTCTAGCAGGTCCCAGCGATTGCCGGCGATGTCTTCGAACACGGCGACCGTGCCATAGGCCTCGTGTCGGGGCTCTTCCAGGAAGGTCACGCCGGCGGCGACCATGCGGGCGTGGTCGCTGGCGAAATCGTCCGTATGCAGAAAAAGCCAAACCCGCCCGCCGCCCTGGCGGCCTATGGCGCTGGCCTGTTCGCCGATCGCGCGGGCCAGCAGAAAGTCGGTTCCGTCGGTCCCGGGCGAGACCACGACCCAGCGCTTGCCGCCGCCCATGTCGGTGTCCTCGACCAGGGAAAAGCCCAGCTTGCCGACATAGAAGGCGATCGCCTCGTCGTAGTCGGCGACCAGCAGGGTGACGAGAGCGACGCGGCGGGCCATGGGCGATTCCGTATTGGGAGCCGCGCTTCCTAGCACGGCGCCGCGCGCCTAAGCTCGTCCTTCGATCGACGGGTGAGGGGCCTCACCCGCCCGAATAGCCCCCGATGATCGGCAGGATCTCGCCGGTGATGTAGCTGGCGGTCTGGGGCGAGGCGAGGAAGACGTAGGCGGGGGCGATCTCCTCGGGCTGGGCCGCGCGCTTCATTGGGGTCTGGGCGCCGAACTGGGCCACCTCCGGGGCCAGCTTGTCGGCCGGGTTCAATGGGGTCCACACGGGGCCGGGCGCGACCGCGTTGACGCGAATGCCCTTCGGGATCAGGTGCGTGGCCAGCGAGCGGGTGAAGGCGTGGATGCCGCCCTTCGTCATCGAATAGTCCAGCAGGTCCTTGTTGCCGAGCAGGCCGGTGACGGACCCGGTGTTGATGATCGCGCCGCCCTTGGGCAGGTGCTTCACGGCGGCCTTGGCCATGTGGAAATAGCCGTAGAGATTTGTCCGCAAGGTGCGGTCGAAATGCTCTTCGGTCAGGTCCTCGAAGTCGGTGACATGGGCCTGGAACGCGGCGTTGTTGACCAGGACGTCGAGACGGCCAAGCTCCGCCACGGTCTTCTCGACGGCCGCCTGGGCATAGGCCGGGTCGGCGACGTCGCCGGGCAGCAGGATGGCGCGGCGGCCTTCCTTCTCGACGGCGGCCTTGGTTTCCTCGGCGTCGGCGGCCTCGTTCAGATAGCCGATAGCGATATCGGCGCCTTCCCGCGCGAACAGAACCGCCACCGCCCGGCCGATGCCGCTGTCGGCCCCGGTAATCAACGCGATCTTGCCCTCCAGCTTGCCCGACCCCTTGTAGAACGGCGCGTCGTACATCGGGGCTGGCGACAGCGCGGCCTCCTCGCCGGGCTTGGCTTGATGCTGCTCGGGGTAGGGCGGGGCGGGATAGGGGCGGGCGCCGGCCTGCATCGCCTGGCCTTCCTGATCGTCCTTGGGCTGGAACGAGCGTTCCTCCTGGGCGTCCAGCGGCGCTTGGATGTCGCGATAGGCCTGGGCGACGCGGTCGCCGGCGTCTTCGAACTGAGGGGTCTCGGTATGGGCCATGTCGCGCTCCTGAAGGGGAGCTCGGAAAACCACTGGGCTGGCGCGACGTTCCCAGAGGCGCTAAATGCGGGGCGCCCACAAAACGGGCAGGCGCCACTTCGCGCGCCCTCTCTCGACATCCCTTTCCTGGCCTTGGAGGGACCACCATGCCGCGCGACGCGGCCGGCGCGGCGCTTTCCTCGAGAAGGCCGCGCGGCCCGATCACGACCGACCTGATCGAACTGCTCCGCCTGGCGGGGCCGGTCGTCCTGTCGCGCCTGGGCATCATGGTCATGGGCCTGACCGACGCCATCGTCGTTGGCCACTATTCGGCGCGGCAGCTCGGCTTTCACGCCATGGCCTGGGCCCCCAGTTCGGTGCTGATCACCATGTCGATCGGCCTTCTGGTCGGGGTGCAGGTGATGACCGCCCGGGCGATCGGGGCGGGAAAGCCCCATGAGACCGGCGCGGTGCTTCGCCGGGGCCTCGTCTACGGCGCTTGGATCGGCATTGTCGGCGCGGTCGTGCTGGCGGCGTTCGGTCCGCTGTTCCTGCGCGGCCTGAGCCTGAAGGACGGCCTGGCCGAAGGCGCGGCCGCGCCGCTGATCGTCTTTTCGCTGTCGCTGCCGGTCTACGCCCTGTCGGTGGTCTTGAGCTTCTGGCTGGAGGGGCTGGCGCGACCGGGCTTCGTGACCATCGCCATGTGGGTCGCCAACGCGGTGAACCTGGCGGTCAACCTGCTGCTGGTGCCGGGGACCCTGGGGCTGCCGGCCCTCGGCGCCGTCGGGGCGGCGTGGTCGACCTTCGTGGCCCGGACCTTCCTGACGGCGGCCCTGGCCCTCTACATCGCCCGCATGAAGGACGCCCGAGCCCTGGGCGTCTTCGACAAGCCGGCTCGCGACCGCGCCGCCGAGGCCGAGCAGCGCAAGATCGGCTATGGCGCCGGGGCGTCGAACTTCTTCGAAGTCGCGGCCTTCGCCGGCATGAACCTGGTGGCTGGCTGGATAGGCGGCCTGGCCGTCGCCGCCTGGGCCGTCGTGCTGAACGTGGCGGGGATCATCTTCATGGTTCCGCTGGGCGTCTCGACCGCCACCGCCGTGCAGGTGGGCCGGGCCTATGGCGCGCGGGATCCGGCGGGCATGACCCGCGCCGGCTGGATCGCCTTCGCGGTCATCGCCATCGTCGGGCTGATCGCCGGCTGCCTGCTCTATCCGACCCGGTCCTGGGTGGCCTTGGCCTATACCAGCGACCCGGCGGCACGGGCGCTGATCCTGCCGGCCCTGGCGCTGACCTGCCTGTTCCTGGCCCCCGACGCGGTGCAGGTGGTGGCGGCCCAGGCCCTGCGGGCGCGTGGCGAGGTGTGGATCCCGACGATCACCCACCTGATCAGCTACGCCCTGGTCATGGGTCCGCTGGCCTGGTGGCTGGCCATTCCGCGCGGCATGGGCCTGGAGGGCGTGGTGACCTCGGTGATCGTCACCAGCTTCCTGTCGGCCGGCTTCCTGGTGGCGCGGTTCCGGATGCTGGACTGGCGCGACCGGCGCGACGCGCTTTCTCGCGCGGGCGAGACGGGCGCTTAAGCACCCAGGATCCAGCCTTCTTCGGTCTGGGCCGCCGCCAGCGCCTCTTCGGGCAGCCCCTTCGGGGCGGCGAAGATCGCCCCCAGCTTGCCGGCCTCGTCCAGCTTGGCGAAGTGTTCGGCCAGGCCGCGCACCTGGGCCAGGTCCTTGACCTCGCCGGCGGCCGGCGCGGCCTTGATCAGCGACGGATAGACCTCGGCCACCACGGTCGCGACGCCTTCGAGGTCCGCCTCGGTCAGGGCCTTGAAGCCGGTCTCGAACGGCCAGACGCGCAGGGTCTCGCCGCGCGCGTCCTTCAGTCGACGCACGACCGGGATGCCCATGATCGCCTGACCGCCGACGGAGCCGTTGTAATAGAGCTTCCAGATCGAGTGCGCGCCCTTGGCCGCCTCGTCGGCGTGGCGGAACTCCGGCAGGTCGCCTTCGCCATGCTCGCGCGGGCGCTTGGGCTGCAGCGTCGTCAGGGCGTCCTTGGGCGGGCAGCCCCAGAACGGGAAGGGGCCGCCGGTCAGGCGGCGGTTGATTTCCGAACCGACGCCGAAGCGGTTGTTGGTGTTGTCGGGCTTGTCCTTGACCATCTTGGCCAGCTGGTCCCAGACCGCGCGCCAGGGCGTCTCACCGGGCAGGGCCAGGGCCTGGGCCAGACCGCGCGGGAAGCCCAGCGGGAAGTCGAAGCCGACCAGGGCCCGCTCGCCACGCTTCTTCAGGTCGTCGAGGACGGCGGCCAGGCGCGTCTCGGCTTCGGCGCGCGTGGCGGGGTTGTAGCTCTCGAAGGTCAGGCGGAAGCGCACGTCGCGCTTGAGCACGCCGATCCAGATGGAGTCCGCGCCCGTGGTCGGCTTGGCCGCCGCGCTCCAGTCGACGATTACATAGGCGCTGAACAGACGCGACACGGCACGCGGCTCCGTCGAGGGGAAGGAAGCCGCGCTTCTACTCCGCCGACAGCGTCAAAACCAGTGCAGGAAAGTGCTTGACGAGGCGCTCACGCCGCGTCGCGCACCTCGCTGGTCGGACCGATCGGACGACCGTCGCGGGCGAACCAGCGGATCGGCGGCTCGCAGGCCGCGCCCAGGGCCGCGCGCACGATGGCCGGCGGGCGGCGTTCTTCCGGGGTCATGAACAGGCCGTTGGTCTTAACCTTCAGGCCGGCGACCTTGTTGGCGCCCAGCATGGTCAGCGGCACGGCCAGGATCAGGCCGGCCAGGATCGGGGCGGTCGAGGTGAACAGGTCCGGCGTGAACCAGAACAGCGCGCCCAGCGCCAGGCCGGAGACGCTGATCCAGCCCATGGCCGAAGAGGCTTCCTTGAAGTCGACCTTGTCGGCGTCGCGGCGCTGGGCCGCCCAGCCGCCGACCTTGCCGGCCAGGATCTCGACGATGGCGCGGGTCTGAGTGAACATCAGCATCGGCGCGACCAGGGCCGAGAGCAGCATCTCGACGACCAGGCCGGCGGCTACGCGACGCTTGCCGCCGAAGCCCTTGACCTCGCCCTTGCGGGTCAGGACCAGGATCGTGCCCAGGATCTTGGGTCCGAACAGCAGCACGAAGGTGATGATCATCGCCCATGCCGTGGCCTGGATCTCGCGCCAGTCGATCAGGGCGTGGGCCGCGGCCTTCAGGTCGGCCATGGTGAAGGCCGCCTTCTTCAGCTCGGGCATCAGGGCGCGCGAGATCAGGCCGGCCGACAGACAGACGAACCACAGCGGCGACAGGGCGTAGCTGAGGATGCCGATCACCAGGTGCAGGCGGCTCATCCAGTGCAGGCCGGGCAGGGCGACCAGCGGCGCGTGCTGCACGTTGCCCCGGCACCAGCGGCGGTCGCGGGTGGCGAAGTCCAGCAGGTTCGAGGGGCTTTCCTCGTAGGAGCCGTCCAGATACGGTGCTAGGTGCACGCTCCACCCCCCGCGGCGCAGCAGTGCGCTTTCCAGCGCGTCGTGGCTCATGACCTCGCCGCCGAACGGCTTGGGGCCAGGCAGATGCGGCAGGCCGCAGGTCTCGGCGAAGGCGCGGGTGCGGACGATCGCGTTGTGGCCCCAGAACGAGCTCTCCGAACCCGACCACCAGGCCAGGCCCGTCCAGGCGACGCGGCCATACAGGCGCGTGGCGAACTGCAGGGTGCGGGCGAAGATCGTCTGGCCGTTGATGATCATCGGCATGGTCTGGATCAGGCCGGCGCCCGGGTGACGCTCCATGGCGTCGGCCAGACGGACCATGGCCTCGCCGGTCATCAGACTGTCGGCGTCCAGCACCAGCATGTGCTCGTAGGCGCTGCCCCAGCGGCTGACCCAGTCGGCGACGTTGCCGGCCTTGCGGCCCGTGTTTTCCTTGCGGATGCGGTAATAGACGTTGCAGTTCGCCTCGCGGCGGAAGCGGGCGAAGCAGGCC
This sequence comes from Caulobacter sp. SSI4214, assembly GCF_012184455.1. Taxonomy (NCBI): domain Bacteria; kingdom Pseudomonadati; phylum Pseudomonadota; class Alphaproteobacteria; order Caulobacterales; family Caulobacteraceae; genus Caulobacter; species Caulobacter sp. SSI4214. The sequence continues at coordinate 77,655 of NZ_SZWJ01000009.1, forward strand.
TGTTCGGCCAGGGCGACCTGGGCGTCGCGGGTGTCGCTGATCACGAAGATGTCGAAGCTACGGGCCTGGCCGGTCTCGGCCAGCGAGGCGTCCATGGCGCGCAGCCGGGCGAACACCGCCGACGCGTCTTCGTTATAGACCGGCATGAGGATGGCGGTGCGGGTGTGCAGCTTGGGCATGGGCGCGTCGCCGTCGATGCCCAGCGGGTCCTTCGGCTTGCCCATCAGCACCAGGAAGCCGATGAACGCGGTGCAGAACCACAGCGACAGCGCCAGGAACAGCGGCGCCAGCAGCACCAGCACCACGGCTTCCAGCCGGGTGACGCCGCCCAGGGCGATGGTGTCGTAGGAGGCCTTCCAGCCGGCGAAACCCATGGCGAGGGTCATCAGGCCCAGCGCCCAACGGCGGGCCTTCATGTCCGGGATCAAGGCGCCGGCCCGGCGCGGGCCGCCTTGCCAGAAGCCTAGCGGCTGGACCGGCATGGCCAGCGGGGCCTCGACCGGGATCTCGACGCTGTCGCGGCGACCCATCGCCTGATCGAGGGACACGCTCGTGGAGGTGCGCACGTCGAAGGAGGCGGAGCGTTCGCTCATGTCGGTCAGATCTCGGACTTTCCGGCGCGGAGAGCCGCCGGTCGGACCTACAGTAAAACCTCGATCACAAATTCGCTACCAGAAATCACGCCGATTTCGCAGTTGCGAGAAAAAACCTGTGAAGCCAAGCGCGCGAACGACGTCCCCTCGCGGGTGGTGTGATTCTAAGTCTATGAAAGTATAAAGTTTATAGCGCGGCTAGAGCGTCCGTCCCGCATGAACGGAAAAGTCCGTCGCCGTGGCCATTCCGTCGGCCGCCATGGCCCTCGGCCCATCATTCACTCGCCTGTCGCGGCGTCTAGTCGTTCGCCGACGCGGCGAGATTCTCACGCACGATCACAGCGGCGCGAGCGGCGGGCCCGAGCGCTCCACGCCCGAGCCCGCCCTCGACGAGGAGCTTAGGAGAGTTTGACCAGCATCTTGCCCAGGTTCTCGCCGGTGAACAGCTTCAGGAAGGCGTCCGGCGCGCGCTCAACGCCTTCCTCCACGGTCTCCTTCCAGGTGATCTTCCCGGCCTTGATCCATTCGGCCATGTCCCTGGCGAATTGCGGGAACAGGTCGGCGTGGTTGGAGACGATGAAGCCTTCCAGGCGCAGGCTCTTGCCAACGGCCTGAATGATGTTCGGCGGGCCTTCCGGCTTACCGGTCTCGTTGTACTGCGAGATCATCCCGCACAGGGCGAAGCGGGCGAACGGGCGGGCCGAGTTGATCGCCGCCTCCAGGTGCACGCCGCCGACATTCTCGAAATAGACGTCGATGCCCTTCGGCGCGACCTTGGCCAGCTCCGCGACCACGTCTGGGGTGGCCTTGTAGTCGATGACGTGGTCGACGCCGATCGACTTGAGGAACGCGACCTTCTCGGGCCCGCCGGCCGAGCCGATCACGGTGTGGCCCTTCAGCTTGGCGATCTGGCAGACGACCGAGCCGACCGCGCCGGCGGCGGCCGAGACGAAAACGACGTCGCCGTCCTTCAGCGCCGCGATGCGCAGCAGGCCGACATAGGCGGTCAGACCCGGCATGCCGACCACGCCGAGGAACGCCTGGGGCGGCAGGCCGTGGGTCTCGATCTTGGTGATCGCGCCCAGGCCGGCGGCGGCCAGCGACTTGGGATGGGCGTTGAAGGCCTCGCGCCAGCCGAACATCGAGTTGACGATGTCGCCCGGCTTGAAGTCCGGATCGTTGGAGGCGACGACCTCGCCGATCGCGCCACCCTGCAGGGCTTGGCCGATCTGGAACGGCGGCACGTAGCTGGGGCGATCGTACATGCGTCCGCGCATATAGGGGTCGACCGACATCCAGAGGTTACAGACCTGGACCTCGCCGTCGCCGGGCGCCGGAAGCTCGACGGTCGCCAGCTCGAAGTCCGAGGCCTTGGGCAGGCCCACCGGGCGGCTCTTCAGGCGGATCTCGCGCGAGGTGGTCATGATTATCTCCCTGGCTCCGATCGGAGCGTTGCGTATTTAAACGGATGTTTAGCGCGCCCTTACGGAAGGCTCCAGTGCTTCTATGCGGCCGCGAAGCGGGGTAGACACCGCCCATGACCCAAGACCGCTCTTCCTCCGCGCTTCTGAAGGCTGGCGTCGTCGGCGCCGGCGTGTTCGGCGGCTACCACGCCAAGAAGTACGTCGAGCTGGAGGGGGTGACCCTTGCGGGCGTCTATGACGTCGACCTGGCGCGAGCGGAGGCTCTGGCCGGTCCGTTGGGCGCCCGGGCCTTCGACGATATCGACGCTTTCCTGGCCGCCGTGGACGTGGTCACGGTCGCCGCCCCGGCCGTCCACCACGCGGCGCCGGCGCTGGCGGCCCTGAAGGCGGGCAAGCCTGTCTATTCGGAGAAGCCGATCGCCTGCGCGCCGGAAGACGCCGACAAGATGGTCGCCGCCGCCGCCAAGGCCGGCGTCCCGCTCGCTTGCGGACACCAGGAGCGGGTCGTGTTCCAGGCCATGGGTCTTCTGGACATCCCCGAACAGCCGCTGCGGCTGGAGGCGGTGCGTCGCGGCACGCCCTCGGACCGCAATCTCGATGTCTCCGTGGTGCTCGATTTGATGATCCACGACATCGACCTGGCCCTGGCGCTCTGCGACGGCGAGCCGATCGCGGTGGAAGGCGAGGGGGCCATCACCCGGTCGACCTCGCTGGACTGGGTCAAGGCCGAGGCCACCTTCGACAATGGCTTCACGGCCCTGTTCGACAGCTCCCGTGTCGCGGAGGCCCGCGAGCGCACCATGAAGGTCGTCTATCCGTCGGGCGAGGTCGAGATCGACTTTCTGGCCCGCACCTTCCGCAACACCACGCCGTTCCCGCTGATCGAGAACTTCACCGAGACCCCGGCCGGCAAGGACCCGCTGGGCCTGTCGGTCGCCGGCTTCCTGAAGGCGGTGCGCGGCGAGGCCCGCCGGCCGGTGGTGACCGGCGAGGAGGCCGCCCGCGCGCTGGACCTGGCGCTGGCCGTGGAGCAGGCGGTCGAGGGCTGATCCCTACCGTTTCCGGAAGCCCGATATTTGCAGCAGGGTCGCGATGGCCGCGAGGCCGCCGCCCAGCACGGCGACCGCGCTCCAGCCGCCCCAGGTCCAGGCCGCCGCCGCGGCCGCCGAGCCGCCCGCGCCGCCCAGGAACATCGCGCCCATGAACAGGGTGTTCAGCCGGGCCCGCGCCTGCGGCTTCAGGGCGTAGACGAGGTGCTGGTTCGAGACCAGCGCGCCTTGGACGGCGAAGTCCAGCAGGACGACCCCCATAAGCAATCCCGGGATCGCTTTCCAGAGGCCAAAGACCAGCCAGGCGGCGAGGGTCAGGATCGCGCCGAGGGCGATCGTCAGGTGCGGTCCGCGCTTGTCGGCCACCCGTCCCGCCACCGGCGCGGCCAGCACGCCGACGACGCCGACGATCCCGAACAGCCCGGCCACGTCGGCGCCAAGGCCAAAGCGCGGCTCGCGCAGGTGCAGGGCCAGGATCGTCCAGAAGGCCGTGAAAGCGGCGAACAGGTTGGCCTGGGTGAAGGCCGCCAAACGCAGGGCCGGGAACTCCCCCCACAGCTTTCCCAGCGAGCCGAGCAGAGCGCCATACGACAGATCGCTGTCGGGCCTGCTGCGCGGCAAGGTGGCGGCCATCAGCGCGCCGGCGGCGGCGGCGATGGGCGCGCCGAGCCAGAACATCGCGCGCCAGCCCCAGGCCGTGGCGACGAAGCCCGCCACCGTGCGGCTCAGCAGGATGCCGCACAGCAGTCCCGACATCACGACGCCGACCGTGGCGCCGCGCCGCTCGGCCGGGGCCAGGTGCGCGGCCAGCGGCACGATCTGCTGAGCGACCGTCGCGGCCATGCCCACCAAGAGGGAGGCGACCAGCACCAGCGCCGCGCTGGGCGCCAGGGCCGCCAGGGCCAGGGCGAAGGCGAGGGCCGTGAACTGGATCACGATCAGGCGCTTGCGCTCGATCCGGTCGCCCAGCGGCGCCAGCAGCAGCAGCCCGGCGGCATAGCCCAGCTGGGTCGCGGTTGGGACGAAGGCGGTGAGCGGGCCGGGCAGGTCGCGTTGCATCAGGCCCAGCATCGGCTGGTTGTAATAGATGTTCGCCACGGCCAGGCCTGCGGCGGTCGCCATGGCGAAGGTCAGCCCCCGCCCCATGGGCGAGGCCGAGACGTCGGTGCGAGCGCTGATGAAGGTCATGATGGGCTCCAGGGGAAGGCGTCTTGTCCTCCCGTCGGACCGAGGCTTACGGCATATCCCAATCAATGATAATCAGCGCCTACTGATGGGCCTGAATATCGAGATTGGATATAATGGACCTCGCCGACATCGCTGTGTTCGTGGCGGCCGCGCGGGCGGGCAGCCTCGCCGCCGCCGCGCGTCGTCTGGGGATTCCGCCCATGGCGGCTTCGCGGCGGCTGGCCGCTCTGGAGCGGGCGCTGGCCGCCCGTCTCGTCCACCGCACCACCCGCGCCCTGTCGCTAACCGCAGAGGGCGAAGCCTTCCTGCCGCACGCCCAGGCCATGTTGGAGGAGGAGTCCGCCGCCCGGGCGGCGATTCGCCCCTCCGACGCCGGCGCCTCGGGCGTGCTGCGCCTCACTGCCTCGGCGCCGTTCGGGCGCAAGATCGTCGCCCCGATGATTCCAGACTTCATGCGGGCCAACCCCGACCTGCGCGTCGATCTTCTGGCCACCGATAGCATTATGGACATCGTGGCCAACGGCATCGACGTCGCCATCCGGATCGGGGTGCTTCGCGACAATTCGCTCATCGCTCGGCGGCTGGCGGACAATCCTAGAAAGCTTTGCGCCGCGCCGGACTATCTGGCGCGTCACGCGGCCCCGACCGTCCTGGCGGATCTCGCCGACCATCAGTGCCTGACGGTCACCGGCGTCACCCACTGGGCCTTCAGGGTCGGCGAGCGAGTCGCCCAGCAGAGAGTGAGCGGCGCCTTCACCGCCAACAGCGTCGAGATTCTGCATGAGGCCTGCCTGGGCGGTCGGGGCATCGCCATGCTGTCCGGCTGGAATATCCAGGAGGACGTCGCGGCCGGCCGTCTGGTCGAAATCCCGCTGGCGGACGCGACCTTGGAGGCGTGGTCGATCTGGGCCGTCTATCCCACGGCTCGCTTGGTTCCCGCCAAGACGCGGCTATTCATCGACGCCCTGGCCCGGCACCTCAGAAGCCAGGGTGTGGCCTGAACGAAAAAGGCCGCCGCTCCGGGGAGCGACGGCCTCTTGCTTGCCTAAAGGCTGACCTGGGTGCCCAGCTCGACCACCCGGCCCGGTGGCAGGTGGAAGAAGGTGGTCGGGTCGGCCGCGTTCCGGGTGAGGAAGGTGAAGAGCTTGCGCTTCCAAGTCGGCAGGGCGTCCGGCGCCACCGACGGCACGATGGCGCGGCGGCTGACGAAGAACGATGTGCTCATGATGTCGAACTTCAGGCCCTGCTTGCGGCAGGCGGCCAGGGCCTTGGGGATGTTCGGGCTTTCCATGTAGCCGTAATGCAGCGTCACCAGCCAGAAGCGCTCGTCCAGAGCCTGGGTCTCGATCCGCTTGTCCTCCTGCACATAGGGGCTCGTCTCGTTGACCACCTTCAGGATGATGTTGCGCTCGTGCAGCACCTTGAAGTGCTTGAGGCTGTGCATCAGGGCCGGCGGGGTGGTGTCCGGGTCCGAGGTCAGGAACACCGCCGTGCCGGGGGTGGAGGCGGTCGGGCGACGCGCGATCATCTCGCGGAAATCGGCGAACGGCAGGCCGTCCTTGCTGAGCTTGTCGCGCAGGCGCTCGGTGGCGCTGACGAAGATCGACATCATCAGGCACAGGCCCGCGCCCAGCGCTAACGGGGCCCAGCCGCCGGTCAGCACCTTCAGCAGGTTGGCGACGAAGAAGGTCAGGTCCAGGGCAAATAGTGGCACGATCAGGGCCAGGGACGCGGCCAGGCTCCATTTCCACACGTGGCGCACGACGATGTAGGCCAGCATGGTGGTCACCACCATCGTGCCGGTGACCGAGATGCCGTAGGCGTGGGCCAAGGCGCTGGACGAGCGGAACGACAGCACCACCAGCACGACGCCGATGAACAGCATCCAGTTGATCGGCGCGACATAGATCTGGCCGGCCTCGGTGGTCGAGGTGATCTTGATCTCCATGCGGGGCAAGAGGCCCAGCTGGATCGCCTGCTGGGTCAGCGAGAAGGCGCCGGTGATCACCGCCTGGCTGGCGATGACCGTGGCCAGGCCAGAGAACAGCACCAGGCCAAAGCGCCACTGATGCGGCGCCATCAGGAAGAACCAGTCGGCGTTGGGCAGGGTCTGGTGGGCGGCCTGAGCCACCGCCAGGGCCTTGGAGGCCAAGGCCGCCTGGCCAAAATAGTTCAGCGCCAGCATCGGCAGGGCCAGCGCGATCCACGACACCTGGATGGGGCCGCGACCGAAGTGGCCCATGTCGGCGGTCAGCGCCTCGGCGCCGGTGACGGTCAGGAACACCGCGCCCATGACCATGAAGCCGGTCAGGCCGTGGTGAGCCAGGAAACCGACGGCGTAGGTCGGCGAGATCGCCGCCAGGACGCTCGGCTCCTCGCGGATGTGCCACAGGCCCATGGCGCCGATGCACAGGAACCATGCCACCATGATCGGGCCGAAGATGCCGGCGACCTTGGCCGTGCCCTTGGCCTGGAAGGTGAAGAGCGCGGTCAGAATCACCAGGCTGACGACGATCACCTCCTGGGTGCCGAACCAGCCCGAGAAGCCGCGCACGGACTTCAGGCCCTCGACGGCCGACAGGACGGAGACGGCAGGGGTGATGACGCCGTCGCCGTAGAACAGGGCCGCGCCGATGGCGCCCAGGGCGAAGATCATGCGTGTGCGGCCGCGCGCCCCTTGCTGCGCCAGGGCCATCAGCGACAGCACCCCGCCCTCGCCGTTGTTCGAGGCGCGCATCAGGAACAGGACGTACTTGACCGTGACGACCAGGATCAGCGCCCACAGCGCCAATGAAAGGACGCCCAGGATCTCCGACCGCACCAGGCCGTCGCGCGCGGCTTCGGCCAGCGCGTCGCGGAAGGCGTAGAGAGGGCTGGTGCCGATATCGCCGAACACGACGCCCACGCTGCCCAGGGCCAGCGGCCAGAAACGTCCCGTCGCGTGGCCATGCGGAGCGGCTTGCGCGGAAACGGGCGTCTGGGATGTGGTGGGGGAAGAGTCGGAGACGGCGAGGGGTTCTTTGCCCGCCATGTAAAGCTCGAGGCTCCAAAGCGCCGGCTCCAGGGCCGACGGCGCGCGCTTTACGCTGGCGTTCGCGTCGCAGCAATCCAAAAAATCGACGCAGCGGTACGGGTTGTCGAAAGCGTGATCGGGAAGCCTCGGAGAGTCCGAGGTGGGCCGACTTCAGTCATCCAGATCGAACGGCAGATCGTCCTGGTCGGCGTTCGTTTCGCGGCGGGCCTTGGAGACGGGCTTGTAGCTCGGCGTGGCGGCGGGTTTAGGCGGCGGCGCGGCTTGATCGTCGTCGTCCCAGGGCGGGTCGCCGAACATATCGTCGACTTCGGGCGCGGGCCGGGGCGGCGCTTGCGAGGGGCGAGCGGGCGTCGCGGAGGCGCTCGGCGCCGAATCGAACGAGGAGCGCCGACGCAGCGGCGGCGGCGTGTCGGGCAGGGGCGGCGGCGGCGC